>JASEGY010000214.1:0-2345 GCA_030019105.1 bacterium
CAAACAGTTATCCACATACCCGCAAGCTTCACACTAAAGTGAACCATCCCGAAATCCGATTATTCCTCCATACGGAGCTTCTCAAGCATTCGCTGCTCGGCATCTACACTCTTTTGTTTGTAGATTTCTTCCATAAGGACTTCTTCTTCAATATTACCGGCAGTATCTACTTCATTTGTCGAAGCAGCCCCGGTATAACCGGCAGGCTCAGTGCCCCGCATAAAGACTTCTCTAATGACATTATTTCCTTTATCAGTAGCCAATAAACCGCTTTCCCTGTCTATGGCGGCAAAGGAAACATTTCTGGGGGCATTGAATTCATAAGGGGGCACATCTTTAAGGGCCTCCTGCATAAAGTCTGCCCATATTGGGGCCGCTACTATTCCTCCGCTCTGACCACGTCCCAAAGACTTTCGATCCCGGTCGTATCCCACCCAAACGACAGCCGTCAGATTAGGGGTATAGCCCGCAAACCAGGCATCCACATAATTGTCAGTCGTGCCTGTTTTTCCGGCACACGGCCGATTGATCTTGCTGCCTACTGACGAGGCGGCTGTTCCTCTTCTTACCACTCCTTCCATTAAGCTGGTCATAATATAAGCTGTTTCTTTGGAGAGGACTTCTTGTTCCAGCGGGATGTTTTCCTCAAGGAGATTTCCTTCCTGATCCTCAATAAATTTTATTGACATTGGCTCCACCTTTATTCCCTGATTGGCAAAGACAGAATAAGCTACGGCCATTTCTAAAGGAGCAACTTCAGAGGTTCCCAGGGTTAAAGAGAGGTTGGGTGTTAATGGGCTTTCAATACCCATGGCGTGGGCATATTTAATGACTTGATTAGGGCCGACTTTTTCCATTAGTTTAATTGACGCCACATTGATAGATTTTTCGAGGGCCATTCTGAGGGTAACATTACCATGAAATTTACCATCATAGTTTGTAGGCTCCCAGGTCTTTGCGCCACTTATTTTAAAACTAACCGGCGCATCATAAAGTATGCTGACCGGTGTAAAGTCGGCATCAATCGCTGCCGTATAAAGGAAAGGTTTAAAGGCTGAACCAGGTTGTCTCTTAGCCTGGGTGACCCGGTTAAGCTGATTCTTCTTGATAAATCCGCTTCCCCCAACCATAGCCTTGATATGACCGGTGGCAGGTTCTATTGCTATCAGCGCTCCTTCTATCTTTGGCGACCCTGGTTTCTTATCTTTGTTTAACTCTTTTAGTCCTTCCCATAAGGCATGCTGAGCAATACGCTGGATATTTAGATCAAGAGTAGTATATATCCTTAATCCACCTTTGTAGATAGCCGCATCGCCGTAGTGGTCCTCTAACTGCTGCCTGATATATTCAACAAAGTAGGGGGCCTTATTAATCGTGATGGTTCGTTTAAAAGCAGGGTTATCTTGAGGTTCCTTTAGTGTGTCTCTAAACAGGCTGTGTTTCGCAGCCTTAGCTTCTTCAGGGGTTATGAAACCTAACGCAGCCATTCGGGTTAGAACTACCGCCTGCCTGCGCTTAGCCGCTTCAGGACGAAGAAAAGGGGAAAAATAATTAGGCGCCTTGGGTAGCCCGGCCAACAAGGCAGATTCTGCTAAATTGAGTTCAGCAACCTTTTTGCCGAAATAAAAATTAGCGGCCGCACCTACCCCATAGGTTCCATGTCCAAAGTATATCTTGTTGAGATATCGTTCCAGGATCTCTTCTTTAGTATATTTACGTTCGATCTGTATCGCCAGCAGGGCCTCTTGAAATTTACGGGAATAGGTTTTGTCAGAGGTGAGAAATAGAACTTTAGCCAACTGTTGAGTAATAGTGCTTGCCCCTTCTTCTATGCGGCCGGCTTTAAGGTTCACCCATAATGCCCGGCCAATCCCTCTTAATGAGATACCCCGATGGTGATAAAAATCAGTATCTTCAATAGCAATAAAGGCGTTTACCAGATGTTGAGGGACTTGAGAAAGAGAGGCCAGTTCTCTTTTCAACTCAAAGAATTCGGCCAACAGTTCACCCTTGCTGTCATAAACCTTGGTCGGGAACTCCCAATATCGGACACCGGTATATCCATCAATAGGAGCTAAGGATGGGAGCCGCTTTAAGTTTGCCGCGACCAGGCCGACGCCGGTTCCCAGAACAATAAAGATAAGGAAGAGGAGAATAAAGAGAATTATTTCCGGCCACCTGAAATTGTAGCCGGCTCTACGGGTGTAATTTTTTATCATAGTTGTTCACCTATAGAACTTATAAGACTTATAAGTCGGCCTTGATCATCATTTCGGGCACTAATGCTTAACCAAGTAGTTGCAGAGCTTGCTCTGCCGTAATGTCGAGCAAGCTCGACCACTACA
>JASEGY010000214.1:2353-6424 GCA_030019105.1 bacterium
AACCAAGTAGTTGCAGAGCTTGCTCTGCCGTAATGTCGAGCAAGCTCGACCACTACAAATGGCCGAAACGATGACCAAGGCCTATAAGTCTAATGTCGGACTCCCTGCATTAAGGTCAAGGGAACGCAGCGTCCTGCTATTTTGGGTTGACTTCAATCGTAAAACTTCGATCGCTCAAGCTGCCCCAGAGCAACCTTGTTATTGTCTCTCCTAAAGGAATAGCAAAGTTAGCAAACTTTTGGTTACCCTGAGCAATTATCTCGCCTTTACTTTTCGCGGCATCTTCAAGCCTGGCAGGAAGAAGGTAGGTAGATATGGTATAGCCCCCTTCCCATACCCGGTATACATTATAAGAAACCGGATATTGAATCAAAGCGGCAGTAGCAATATAAGTGATGCCTTTATCTTGAGTTACCAGATTGGCGTGAGCATGGCCGGAGTGGACACTTACCACCTGAGGATAAGATTCAAGGATGGCCCGCAGTTGGGCGTGATTGTCAATAAACCTTGACCCTATTATGGTGGAGAACTTGTTTCCCATGTCGGCTAAATCATCCATTACGGATGTTCGGTTAACCCAGTGATGGAGAAAGACCATCGTGGGACTTGTCTTATATTTATCCAGGTCGCCTTTGAGCCAATCTAATTGATGTTTATCAATACTTCCTTTACTGCTGTCTAAGATGATAAAGTGCCACCCTTTAAGATTAAAACTGTAGTAGCGGGTCAACTGTCCTGATATCTGGCTAAAACTACTTTGCCACGCCTGGCCAATAATATCATGATTACCGATAACCGCATAGACCCTGGTTTTTAATTTGACTAATTCGGATTTGACAAACTCAAATTCAGCCTCGCTTCCGGTATGAGTTAGATCTCCCTTTAAGATAGTGAAATCTACTGATCTGCCATTAATCTCAGTTACTAACTCCCGAAGGATATCTCCACTGACAGAGAAGAGCATTCCCTTTTTACTCGCTTTATTGGGGCTGCAATGCAGGTCGGCCGCCGCAGCAAAGGAAAAGAGATATTTGCCTGCCGGTTTTTTCAGGGTCTTGAAATATTCTGTGCGGGTAGGGGTGCCATTCTGATCTAAAATCCTGAATTCATAGGCCTGATTTTGTTTTAGCGAGCCAATGATCCGGTAGTGATACTTCGTAGGAGAGGGCTCTTTAATCTGATAGCTCAACTGCCTTTGAGGACCGTATTCCAGTTGACAAATCATTGGTGTCGGGGTCTGCCAGGTGATGACTGCTTCATCAACTCCTACCGAGACTAATTCCAGATTGCGGATTGCGGATTGCGGATTTTGGATTTCGGATTTCAGATTGCCGCTTTTTGCCTCATCAGCCCCTATTGCCTCCCTTACCCTCTCTTGAAGAAGAGCTTTTTCAGCGTTTGCGGGGATAGTAAGGCTAAGTAAACAAATCAAAGCTATGGATAAAATGGATTTCAATGCGCCTTCTCCTTGGTCGTGATTCGCGATTCGTGATTCGTGATTCGTTGCTCCATAAAACGATCCCCGATTCACGATTAACGCTCTTTAAACACCTGGGCGGTAAAGATATAGACTTTAGCCTTGCCGGGCCATTCTTGCTCCGGCAACCCGGCCTGCCGGCAGGCCTGACGCAGCAGTTCCTCCCTATCCCAACCTGCCTCTGCTGCCCGCTGGGGTAGGATAAGCGCCCGCTGCCATCCGGATTCTAAGGCTACTCCGTGGATGCCGGGCTCAATCAGATTGGGGCTCATCGCCACCTTAAGAGGAGAGAGAATAGACACCTCCACCTTAGCTTCGGCCAGGTCGGCCGCAGAGAGAGGCAAGTATCGAGGCAACGGCGAAGTCGCCGCAGCAACGGCTAATTCCTGAACAGCCCTATTCAAAGGCCTGACAGGAAGAAGATGTCCAGCCTCAGCCAGCACCTTGCCCTGGCCATTTAAAAGGGTAATGTATACACCCTTTGGCTCACTAAGCCCGGGGTCTGTAACCTCAGCGTATTGAGGCAGACTACCTTCAATATACTCTTTAATCGAACTCCGGGCGGTTTTAAGGAGAGACAATCCTGCCTGGCGGCTAATTTGATCAGTGGTATAAATAGCCGCAGCAGAATAACCAACTACTCGATGAACGATCCTGCTTATCTCCGGTATATCTCTATCGGCTGAAGTGGCGTAGTTTAAGATCTCAGAATGATCGGCTCCCAGTTCCTTAGCCGCCAGCAGGGCAGCCGCTACTGCCCCCCCTCCGGTCATTTCACACTCTTTAGTCGAAAGCTTTTTCAGTAAAGCTCCGGGGGAAAGAGCAGCAATCGCATCTAAGGTAACTTTATCCTTAGTCCTGGCTTTCATATAGGGATAAAAGCGGGAAAGATTAGAGACAGCCAGAATAAGCACATCTCTTCTACCCCTGAGTTGATTAATCAATGCCCGGGCCAGGATCTGACAATATTCAGCATTTTGATTGCCCATTATCACAGGCACAATCAGGAAATCCCCCAGAACCCTTTGTAAAAACGGCAGTTGAATCTCCAGGGTATAATTTTCTTGATGCACTTGAGGATGAAAATCCAGCTTTTCGTGTTCAGCGATTAATGCTTCGGCTAACTTCCGATCTATCAAGATCGGGCCGAGAGGTGTTTCATAATCTTCCCCTTTATCTACAGATATCCCCGGGAACTCTCTCTCGGGATTTGATCCAATAAGAATCACGGTCTTAAAGCGGCTTCCTCTAAGGAGCTTATAGGCATGGGCCGCTATTTGACCGGAATGATCAATACCGGCATGGGGAACAATCAGGGCAATCAATCTTCCCAGGATCAAATGTTCCGGGGCCTGGTCTATCATCAGGTCTATCTTTCGAAGCAGGATCGGAGTTGAAGCAGGATAATATTTATCAGTCGCGATAGCCTGCCGCCGTTTGATTTGCTCCGAATGCGGTTTAATTTGCTCCGAATCAGATAAAGAAGGAGTTAGTAAACACAGGGAAATAATCAGAAAAATAAGTTTCGGGTTTCGGGTTTCGGGTTTCGAGTTCATTTGTCCTCAGGGGTCAGGGGTCAGGGGTCAGGGGTCAGGAGTCAGGGGTCAGGAGTTATAGCTCTTAAGATAAATATTTTGGGGTAAGCGAATTCAAGATAGGCTATATAACTTTCGGAGTTAATCATTTAGGATTTCATTACTTATGAAAGGCTAAAGCCTAAACTCCAATCTTCAACCAACCCCAAAATCTTTTTCTTAAGCACTATAGATTAGCAAGCTTTACTCCTTACTTCCTACTTCCTACTTCCTACTTCTTACTTCCCACTTCCTACTTCCTACTTCCTACTTCCTACTTCTTACTTCCTACTTCCTACTCCTGCCTCCTGCCTCCTGTTATCTGTACTCTGATGCCTGTCTTTTATCTTCTCCCCACTCTCGTCTATCTTTTAAGTGTTCTCGTTTATCTTTTATCTCCTGCCGGCTGTCTTCTAATATTTGCCGTCTGTCTTCTACTTTCTCTCGTCTTTCAATGGTTGGTTGACGTGTCAACATCTCTTCTACCATTTCGGCTATTTTAAGGAAACTGAAATCCGGGGCAGACTTAATTATATACATGTCAGCGCCGGTATGCAGGCCACGAAAACGGCTCCAGAGATTAGGCAGGGCCGTCAGCATAATAATTGGGATATGCTGATATTTCTCATCGGTCTTTAGAAGCCGGCAAACTTGATACCCATCCATTTCAGGGAGGCGAATATCAAGAATAATTAAATCCGGCTCCTCGTGATAGGTCATATTCACTGCCTCTATTCCATCCCCGGCCCCAATTACTTCAAATCCTTTAGCCTGCAAAACGTTCTCTAATAGTTTTCTAATATCCTCTTCATCTTCCACCACAAGTATTTTTTTTGTTGTCACTAACGACCTCCTCTAAAGTTTCAAGTTTCAAGTCTCGGGTTTCGGGTTTGTTGTTGGTTATCGAGTCCTTACCTGTCCGTTGCCATTTACCAGTTTATACTCAACGCGGGCATAATCCAGATCTCGTGTTTTGCCCTCACCAAATCGACAATAAGCCTTTTGGCCACAGGGAGTTGT
>JASEGY010000215.1 GCA_030019105.1 bacterium
CCTGGCGGGCCGAGCCGGCCTGGCGGGCCGAGCCGGCCTGGCGGGCCGAGCCGGCTTGGCAGCGGGTGCCCCGAACCCGAAACTATTTTTGGCTGGTGGTTGTGGTTCTATTAATCACCGGCTGTGCGAGCGGATGGCGGGGAATAAAGGAAAGTTATGTAATAGAAAACAATTACGGAGTCAAATGCATTCAACTGGGCCTTTGGAATGATGCCCTGATATGGCTGGAGAAAGCCAGAGATAAAGAACCAAAAAGAGCGTCTATCTACAATAACCTTGGTGTAGTTTATGAATATTTGGGGAGAATGGAAGAGGCCAAAGCAGCTTACGAAAAGGCAGTTGCGTTGAGTGGAGATAAAAAGGTATATGTCGAAAATCTCAATGCCTTTACAGGAGAGAGTAAGTCAGTAGTCAGTAGTCAGTAGTCAGTAGTCAGTAGTCAGTAGTCAGTAGTCAGTATTACCGGCTAAAGGGCTTGGCCCGGAGGAGTTCGGGGCTTATTCCCTGACCCGCAGAATGGTTTTTACTCTCCTGCCTTATCAAAAGAGGTAATCTATCTATGCGATTGAAAGAAAAAGAGAAACAAGTTATCATTCAGGCTGTCAAATCCATAGATCCCAAAGCCCGGCTTTATCTCTTTGGATCACGAGTCGATGACAGCCGTAAGGGAGGGGATATAGACCTTTTGGTCTTCTCCGATAAAATGACATATGGGGACAAACTAAAAGTCAAGAAAAGTATTTTTACCGCCCTTGAGGATCAAAAAATTGATCTTTTTGTGAGTAAGGATGCAGACAAGCCGTTTGTCAACATGGCATTGGAACAAGGAGTTCGACTGGCATGATAAATATGGAGGATAATCTCAAACAGGAATTACGCGATTTGGAAAAGGCCAGGGATGTTCTGCACTATTCATACGAGAAATGCCAGGCGATAAAATTGATGGATGGCCTTTCTAGAGATGAGCGGAAAAGAACCAATTCTTATTAATTCGAGAGGTCGGAGGTTTGTAGTTCTAAAGGAGAAAGATTATCGTGGCTGGCGTGAGACAGCTTACTTGCTTTCTTCTTCAAAGAACTCTAAACTTCTCCAGGAAGCCCTGGCTGAACCACTTGAAAAATGTAGAGATCTAAAGGATGTCCTTGGAAAAAGAATCTGGAGGTGAATTATGAAAAAGGAAGAGATGATAAGAAAGTATGAAGATGAATGGATACTAATCGAATGTAAAGAGGTAGATGAAAATTTTGAAGTGGTTGAGGGAGAAGTTCTTTATTATTCTAAAGATAAGAACGAAATATATGAGAAGCTATTAGAGTTAAGACCAAAAAACTGTGCTATCGAATATACAGGGAAAGTTCCTGAAGATTTAGCGGTGATGTTATGAGGAAGATATATAAGGCGGGAAAGTTTGGGTCTCTTCTGGTAGTTAGAGGTTGTCTTGATAGTGATGTAGCAGAGCTTTATGGAGTTGAAACAAGGGATATAAACAAAGCAGTCAAAAATAATCCCGATAAGTTTCCGAATGGGTAACTACTCAGCCTCTTTATTAACCACGAATTATCACGAATTATCACGAATTCTTATAGCACACTGATGACACGGATTCGACGGATTTCCACTGATTTTTATTATCCGTGTGTATCCGTCTCATCCGTACAATCCGTGTTCTATTTGACTCATCGGCTAAATTGGTGGATTGCTGCTTTTATTCGTGTGTATTCGTGTCAATTTGTGTTAATTCGTGGCTGAGTAGATACCCGAATGGCTATATTTTCGAACTAACTCAATAAAGCAGAGTTTGAAGATTTGCGGTGGAAAATTTCCACCGCAAAATTTTCTAAGACAAGGGTTTTGCCCAAAGTATTTACCGAAAAAGGTTTGTATATGTTAGCGACGATACTTAAAAGCCCGCAAGCGACACAAACAACAATAGCCATTATTGAGACTTTTGCAAAAATTAGAAACCTTTCACGAAATATCAAAGCGCTATCAATCGCACAGGACGACAGCCAAAAACAAAACTTGCTTCAAGAAAGCGGAGAAATCATTGCCGAAATATTTGATGATAATCTGGTATCCAATGAAAGTGAAACAACTATCGAGCTGAATTTTGCTGTGTTGAAGTTCAAACACACCATCAAAAAAACGACAAAAAATGAAAAAGAGTAGCCTGTCCCCTTTTTCAAGAGCAACGAAATGTGTTTGGAGATAGGAGGGCAAGTAGGAAGATTGTGGAGAAGATAGCCCCAAATGCTAAGGTTTCCAGCAAATAGAATAAGTTCCTTTCTGCGGGATGTGGTCATGACCACTTTAACCTCAATGATCACCATCCTGTCAATAATTATAGTTACTCGCCTGCTGGCTAAAGGGCTTGGCCCGGAGGAATTCGGGGCTTATTGCCTGACCCGCCGGATGGTTTTTACTCTCCTGCCTTTTGCTACCCTTACCATGGGGGTAGCCTTAGCCAGGTATATTGGTCTCTAAAGGAGATATAAAAAAGGAGCTGAAATGAAAAGATTAGTAAGATTTGATTGGGCGGTAAAGAAGCTGTTAAGGAGCAAGGCCAATTTTGATGTGTTGGAGGGGTTCTTAAGTGAGCTGCTTAAAGAAGATATAAAGATAAGGAATATACTGGAGAGTGAAGGCAATAAGGAAACAGCAGATGATAAGTTTAACAGGGTCGATTTGCTGGTAGAAAACAGCAAGGGAGAAATAATAATAATAGAAGTTCAGGTGGAAGATCAACTGGATTATATCCAACGGTTAATATATGGGACAGCGAAAGTAATAACAGAATATATAAAACAATCTGTGTCATACAGTGAAATCAAAAAAGTAATATCAATAAGCGTACTATATTTTGATTTAGGGCAGGGAGAGGATTATATCTATCATGGCACAACAAAGTTAATCGGTATTCATAGTCATGAAGAGCTGAAGTTAAGTAAAAAACAACAAGAAGAATTTCAAAAAGGCCAGGTATATGAACTCTTCCCGGAATATTATTTAATAAAAGTAAATCAATTTAATGATTTAGCCCGGGATACGCTGGATGAATGGGTATATTTTTTAAAGAATGAGATTATAGAGGATAGTTTTACAGCGAAAGGGCTGAACGCGGCCAAGAAGAAGCTGGATGTAATGAAGCTGCCTAAAGAAGAACAGTTATCATATAAACGTTATTTGGAGTCATTACATGATAGAGCCAGCTTTTATGAATCTACCTATATACAAGGGGAGAAAAAAGGCCGGAAAGAAGGTGTGAAAGAAGGAGAGAAAAAAGGCAGGGAAAAAGGCAGGAAAGAAGGCAGGAAAGAAGGCAGGAAAGAAGGCAGGAAAGAAGGCAGGAAAGAAGGCAGGGAAGAAGGACTTCAGGAAGCATTAAAGAAAATGATAGCCAGTGGAATCCCGGAAGATGAGGCTGGGAGGATATTGGGAGGTTTGTAAACGACTGGAGGATAAACATGGTTACTTTCAGTCCGGCTCAAACCCCTTTGGAAGTTTTACAATCGATGAAAATTATATCCATAGTTGGGGCTCGCCCGCAATTTATCGACCTGTGCAATCGACATCTATTAACAATTTAATCGCCACGGAGGCACGAAAGCTGTTATTCCTGCAAAACTTCTCTGTCATTCCCGCGAAAGCGGGAATCCAGAAGACCTCCAGAAATAGAAAGGGAAGTCAGGGAATGTCCCGCTATCTTAGGACACCACCTGGATTCCCGCTTTCGCGGGAATGACAGCCTCCGTACCTGGTGAATTCCGTTTGCACAGGTCGCAATTTATCAAATGCGCTCCGGTGTCACGAGAGCTTCGAAAGATGACAACAGAAGTGCTTGTCCACACTGGTCAGCATTACGATGACAATATGAGCAAGGTATTTTTTTACGACCTTGAGATTCCGGAGCCGGACTACAACCTTGGAGTGGGTTCCGGTTACCATGGCGAGCAAACCGGGGAAATGCTTAAGGGAATAGAAGATGTCTTACTGAAGGAGCAGCCGGATTATGTCCTGGTCTACGGTGATACCAACTCTACACTGGCTGGCGCCCTGACGGCAGCAAAGCTGCATATCCCGGTAGCTCATGTTGAAGCAGGCCTTCGTAGTTTTAATCGGCGGATGCCAGAAGAGATTAACCGTGTTTTAACCGATCACATCTCAACCTTACTTTTCTGTCCTACTAAGACAGCAGTTAAAAACCTGGCACAGGAAGGAATTACCAATGGTGTACATCTATCAGGCGACGTGATGTACGATGCCCTCTTGTATAACATCCAAATCGCTGAGAGGAAATCAACGATCATCAAACAATTAAAGTTACGTCCCAAAGAGTATCTCCTGACCACACTGCATCGAGCCGAAAATACTGATCGGATCGAGAACCTCAACAACATTCTGACCGCGTTCGTCGATTTATCTGAGGCGGGCCAGACAGTGGTGTTTCCTGTTCATCCTCGAACGCGGAAGCAACTTGATGCATTAGATAGGAAGGCTCACTCCAACCTGCTGATGATCGATCCAGTTTCCTATCTTGACATGCTCGTGTTGGAGAAAAATGCAAAAGTGATTCTCACCGATTCGGGAGGTGTGCAGAAAGAGGCTTATTGGTTTCAGGTACCGTGTGTTACATTGCGTGATGAGACTGAGTGGGTAGAGACAGTGGAGAGCGGGTGGAATATTTTGGTAGGGGCAGATAAGAAAAAGATTGTTGAGATTGCCTTAAGCTCGACCTCACCTGCAACTTATTCCAACTACTATGGAGACGGGGCAACAGCAAAGAGAATAACAGAACTGCTCCAGGCAAGATTTTGGTAAAGGAGGCACATGATGAATCACCAGGGGCATTAATCTTGGATATGCCTTTATGGAAAAGGCAGACCAACAATTAAGTATTAGTTCTCCTTCCGGCTGGATAAAGATAGCTATTCCGACGACTGTTACTGAGTATCAGTTATATGCAAGATTCGGTCAGACATTAGGTTTGGGTGAAGCATCTGATCAAGGCCGTGTCCTCAATTATGGTTGTTGAGCATCTGTGGATTAAGCGCATAGGATAAAGGTGGTTAAGATGGGCAATTATGATCCTTTTAAATTCTTAAGATTCCAAAAAAAAGAAAGATATGCCAGGGCACATCTTATAGTAAAAAAATTATTAAGAATTTTGGTGGATAAATACCAGGTAAAAAAGGTTGTCCTGATTGGTTCTTGTTTAGAAGATGATAGATTTCACTCACACTCAGACATTGACCTTTGTACAGAAGGCCTTTCTGGTACTCAGTATTTTCAGGCTGTTGGCGAGTTGTTAATAGAATCTGAAGAATTTGATGTAGATTTGATCCCGATAGAGGATTCAAATGAGAGAATGAAAGAGTATATTAAGAAAGGAAAAGTTCTTTATGAAAGAAGACAAGGTGTTAATAGAGAGGATTGTGTCTGAAATAAATTTGGAAACAGGAAATCTCTTGAAGCTTAAGGAAGAATACCAGGGGTTTATTGAGAAGTATGTCTCAATAGACAGGTATCTTCTGAGGTCGAAGGCCTCTATCTTGGCTGATTTTTATAGTGGAGTAGAAAGAGTCTTTGAAATTATAGCTGAAGAAATTAATGGTGGGATATCCAAAGGAGAACATTGGCACAAAAGACTCTTGCGGGGGATGTCTATTGAGATAGAGAATGTAAGGCCACCTGTGATTTCCAGTGAACTCTATAATAATCTCTTGAAATTCCTTGGTTTCAGGCATGTAGTCAGGCAAGCTTATGGTTTCCAGTTGGATGAAGAAAAACTGGAAGAACTGACTTCTATCTTCGAGGAGACATTAGATGCTTTTGTAGTGGAGATAAGAACCTTTTGTAAGTTTTTACGAGATAGTATATTTTAGCTCCCTCCGTATCGGTTGGGTGGGAATTTGTTGTGGTTGGAGGCCTTCTACAGTGGAGAAAAGGAGAGTTAAATGGATAAATTAAAAGATCTTTGGAAAAGGACAAAGTTCCATCATAATGAGTTAGAGAAGAAAATCGCTGACAACTACCTTAATTTTCTTAGGGAGGTGGCCAGATACTACCTCAAGGAAGATCGTCGAGTATTCTTTAGAGAGAATCGGGTGGTCCATTGGGGTGAAGGAGACTTTGGCAGGCTTTTGATAGAAGAGAATGAAGATGTTAGTGAAGTATTCGAGGACTATATCTTAGAGGTGGAGTTTGAGCCGGAGATACAACTTCCTCTCACAGAAGGGTATATAGAGATAACAACGGGGAATTTGGATGCGATCAAGTATAGAGTGGATGAATGGTAAGTGGTAGTAAATTTGTATGGTTGAGCGTAACTACTCAGCCTCTATATAGTAGTCTTTACTGTTAAAACCACAACATATTGTGGTCAGATGTTTAAAAGTTAGCTAAAATTCC
>JASEGY010000216.1 GCA_030019105.1 bacterium
CCGTAATGTCGAGTAAGCTCGACCACTACAAAATTGATCCAATGGCCCAAACGATGAACAACGCCTTCTTGGCTGATTACCTGATACCTGATGGCTGAACGCTTACACGAGGTATATCTATGCTTAGTAATAACCACCTCAAATTTCTGCAACCGACACCTGCCTTTCGGGAGCTAATGATCCTCCTCGAGATCGGAAAGAATTCGAGAATAAGTCAAAATGGGCTGGCGCAGCGGGTTGGATTGGCCCCCTCTATGGTTAATAATTACATTAAAGACCTTATCCAACGAGGAATTATAGAGATTGGCGGCCAAAGTCCCCGCCGGTTAAATTACTCCTTGACTTCAAAGGGCCTTGACCAACGGGCTGTTCTTTTAAGCTCCTACATGATTGAAACCATTAAATTATACAAGAATGCCAAGGCAGAGTTTAAGATTCGCTTAAGCAAACTTATGGAAGAAGGGATCAAACGGGTAATCTTTTATGGGGCAGGGGAGACCGCCGAGGTAGTCTTTCCTGTGGCGGAGGAACTTGGTTTTAATGTCGTCGCGGTGGTGGATAACGATCCACGAAAGCAGGGCCAGGAATTTGCCGGCCGGATTATCCTTGATCCCAGCCATATCGAACGGATCAGACCGGATGGGGTCGTCATCACCTCCCTGGGATATCCTTACCAGATATACGAATCCATCAAGCATCTGGAAGGGCAGGGGATCAAGGTGCGGAAGCTGTGAATGAAGCAGAGGGGCAGGGGAGAAGAGGAGCGGAGGAGCGGAGGAGCAAAGGGGCAGGGGAGCAGAGGCGATAGTGGATATTAGTTAATTGGCTGATCCCTGATTATAAAGGTCGGTAATTTTTTGTGTCTTTGGTGTCTTTTGTGTCCTTTATGTCCTTTGTGGTAAATTGGTTTGGTTGCGGTGGGAGGCCGCGCTATGATGAAGACAGATATTATTGAGAAAGCTAAAGAAGTAATTCGCATCGAGGGCGAGGCCGTGGAAGCCTTAGCTGACCGAATCGATGAGTCCTTTATTAAAGCCGTCGATCTTATGTTAACCTGTCAAGGTAAGGTGGTCATTACCGGGATGGGCAAATCGGGATTGATCGGACAAAAGATCGCGTCCACCCTGGCCAGCACAGGGACACCGGCCATGTCCCTCCATCCGGCTGAGGGAATCCATGGTGATCTGGGTATGATTGGAGATAAAGACCTGGTCATTGCTATCTCTAATTCCGGAGAAACCACTGAGATTAATTCTCTTGTCCCTGTGCTGAAGAAGATGGGTCTCAAGATTATCTCCTTAGTAGGGAATAAGAAGTCCTACTTAGCCGGAGAGAGCGATGTCTGTTTAGATGTTAGTGTGATCAGAGAGGCATGTCCTCTGGGTCTGGCCCCAACCGCCAGCACCACGGCCGCCCTGGTGATGGGGGATGCCCTGGCCGTAGCCCTGCTGGATAGCCGGGGTTTTACCCGTGAAGATTTTGCCTTCCTGCACCCGGGCGGGAGTCTGGGCCGAAGGTTGATGCTTAAGGTTAAGGATATAATGATCACCGGTGGACGGATCCCGGTGGTCTCTGAAGATGTTATGATGGAAGAGGCCCTGGTCGAGATAACCGGTAAGCGATTGGGACTTACTACGGTTATAGATCAAGAGGGCAGGCTGGTGGGGATGATTACTGATGGAGATGTAAGACGGATTGTCCAGGCGGATAGAGACTTTTACCGGCGAAAAGTAAAGGATGTCATGAGCAGGAATCCAAAGAGTATTGAGCCTGACCGGTATGCGGTTGAAGCCGTCGAGATGATGGAAAAACGTGAGATTACTTCACTGGTCATAGTAGATGAGGCAAAAAAGCCGGTCGGGATAGTCCATCTCCACGATCTGCTTGGCCGGGGAGAGTTCCGGTTTGAAGGATAGTCAGGAAATGGATGTAAAAAACGAAATTGTAACGAAACTTAAGGGGTATTTTGAGGAAAGGGACGATGTTATTATGGCCTTCCTCTTTGGTTCATGGGCAAAAGGAGCCGGCGGGATTGACTCTGATATGGATATAGCTGTTTATTTTAAACCACGGAAAGGTGTTCTGGAGTGGGAAGATACGGATGCTTATTATGATAGCGAAGATTCTATCTGGCTTGAAATTGAGGGAATTGTGCAAAGAGAGGTCGACCTGTTGGTTCTTAATAGGGCGGCGGCTACTGTCGCAGAGAGCGCCTTAAAAGGGATCCCAATTGTCGCAAAAGATCGGTTTCTCTATATGGATTTTCTTCTAAGGATCACCTCAGAAGCGATAGACTTCAGGGAATGGGTGGAAGGATACTGGCAGCTTAAGGAGAGAAGAAGATATGGAGCTATTACCGGAAGATAGAGAGCGTTTGATAAGATATATCGACTTTATGGAATCAGAATTATCTGATTTCCCAAAGCTTTCAAAGGTTGATTGGAGGGCTTACAATGAAGACAGAGACCTGAGGAGAAATCTGGAAAGATGGATTGAGAATATGGTCAACTGCTCCATTGATATCGCTAAGGTTATCCTTGCTTCTAAAGAGAGGAGAATCCCGGCTACATACAAGGAAGTGTTGAGAGAACTCGGATCTATCGAACCTTTTGATGAGGCCTTTGGAGAATCTGTCTCCCAATGGGTAAGTCTAAGAAATATCCTTGCCCACGAGTACTTGGACATTCGCTGGACATCAATTAAGAAATTCATAAAGATATCTGAGCCTATATATAGACAATTGGTGAATACGATAAAGGTGTTCTTGCACCCTGGGGCTGAGTATCCTCCGGTGCATGATCATATTGACGAATGCAAATAAAGGCATTGTTCATCGTTTCGGCAATTTACGAACTCGGGAGGAGTAGAAGTAGGGTGGGCATTGCTCACCAACAAAGGCGCTCGTAGAAATCGGTGGGCAGTGCCCCACTGCCATTAAGTTAGCGGTAATCTGTTACTATTACTCGGCTTAATCGATAGCCCCGTCCCGTAGGGACACTTGAAAATAGCCCAGCGATTTATCGCTGGGGAACAATTAAAGCAGAGTCATAGTCCCGTAGGGACGGTTGAACCAAAGCCCTCGACTTGTTCAGTCGTCCCTACGGGACTTGGTCGTTGCTCGTCCCTCGATCCCAGCGATAAATCGCTGGGCTATTATCGGACGCCCCTACGGGGCTATTAAGTGGCGGCATAACAGGATGTTACCCTTAACTTAATGGCAGTGGGGCAGTGCCCACCCTACCAAATTGCCCAAACGATGAACAAGGCCCAAATAAACAAGCTGGAGAGAAATGAAGCGGTTAGAGGAAATTATGGAAAAAAGAGAGCCGATGCGGCCTCTTTTTAATCAAAACCAGATAGAATTAGCCTTTCTTTTTGGTTCCGTCTTAGAAACTGAGGAGGCCAGGGATATCGATATCGCAGTCCTTTTTAGCGACTATGATTTTGATAAGTACATAAATACCTATGAGGATTTATGCCGTCTCTTGAAAACAAGGGATATAGACCTGGTGGTGCTTAACAGATCAAATCCGGCTATTAAGATGGAAGCCCTGCTTAAAGGGATAATGCTTTTTTTCAAAGATGAGCAGAACTTAGCTAAGTTTGGGATTAATACTTTTTTTGAATACGAAGATTACCTGGGATTTAAAAGAGAATACCTGGAAAATCTTAAACTTAAGATAAAGGAGGGAATATCCGTGGCCCAGAGGAGCTTAAATAGAGAAAGGATAAGAACCTACCTTTCTGAGCTTACTGAAGCAACAAGGAAGCTTAAAGAACTATCCGGTAGATTTGCCTCTTTTGAGGAATTCAAGAGAATAGTAGAAACAAGAGAGCTTTGTGTTCATTATTTGCGGATAGCCTTTGAATCAGTGCTTGATGTCTGCAGGCACTTCCTGGCAGTAAAAGGCATGGCCTTGAAGGATTTTAATTCTACTAACCTGATAGAGCTATCCGGAGAAAAGGGGCTTTTGCCATACTCTTTTGCTGATAACTGGACAGCAGTAAGTTCTCAGCTTTTCCCAGAATGAATACTCTGTAAGTTGTTGAAACTAAAGCCTTTTCTCTACGCGATTGCGTCTGAACTGCGAAAAACTTAAGTGTCGAAAAATCAAGCACTTATGGAGAACTTGCTACTGACCAGCTGATAAGATAAAAGGAATGGCCGGGATGAGAAATGCTATTGTGCATGTTTATTGGAACTTAGATTACCAGGCTATCTATAAAGCGGTAACTGAAAAGTTAACTGATTTTGATGAGTTTGCCAGAAGGGTAGAGGAGTTTCTTGAGAGAGAATTATAACGCGGCCTCTGTGGTTCACTTTACCCCTCGAATCCACGTTGAACCGAAAAATACTGAGGAGCGATCAAGAAAATGAGTAAAACAAGGTGGCTATTTAGACCCAACTGCCCGGATGAATTATTTACCGATAGGGAAGATTGGCTCAAGTTCCTTTATCAACAAGCCGTAGAGGCTAAAAAACTGCGGACTACGTCCACGGCTCTTATCGGCCTGAGAAGACTGGGGAAGACCGAGTTGTTTAGAAGGGTGCATACCAAATTATTCTGGGAGCAAGATGAGGTCGTGCCTATATATTTTACCTTTGAGGGGAAAGACCTGGTTAGCAAAGATTTTGCGGAGGTATATCTCCGGAATTTTTTGCATCAGTATATCGCCAAAAGAACCAATAATATTCGTTACTTTCAGGAAGGCGCATCACTTGAGAAACTACTTAGTTTGAGTCAGGAGATGAAAGATGAAGGATTGTTGATGGTTTTAAGAAGGTATAAGAAGTTAAAGGAGATAGAAGAAGAGCAATCTACTATTGGTAACTACGCAGAAAATAGCCTCCTGGAGTTAGCTATTAATGCCCCGCGGTATATTGCCGATGAAAGCGAGGTGACCGTAGTTGTCTTTGTGGATGAGTTCCAGGAGGTAATAAAGATAAGAAACAGTAACGGCAATGATCCGAATGCGGTCGGGATGTATCAAAATGCCGTAGAAGGCCTCACGTGTCCGCACTTTATCACCGGCAGCTCTATGACCTTGATTATGAAGGACATCCTGGAAAAGGGGCCGCTTTATGCCAGATTTATGAGAGAATATATCCGGGGTTTAGAAAAGGTTCATGCGGCTGAACTGGCTAAAAGAATAGCTAAGGTTAACGGGATGAAGATATCCGAAGAGATGGCCGTGCATTTAGCCGATAGAACCGGGGGGAACCCTTTCTATATAAAGGCCATTATGAATCAAGCCAGGCTGCTTAACATCAGTCTTGATGTGCCCAAAGAGCTAAATGAATCTATTGCCACAGACCTGACTAAGGGGGCCATTTACAGTGAATTAAGTCAGCAGGTAGATAAATTTGTTTACGAGCAGAACGACCTGGGATTAGGTCGCCGGATCATCTTTTACTTATCAGAGCTGCCGGAAGATGCCATTATTACCCATGTAGAGATGCAGGATATCCTCAGCCGGACAGGGAGATTAGAGGATTTTACCGCGATGGAGATCAGGAGTATGTTCAGGCGACTGGCCCGGGCGGATTTGCTGGAAGAACTCCTTCCGGGGGGTGAATCTTTTTCTATGATCAGGGACCCTATTTTAAATGAGTTCTTAAAGGTCTACAAAAGAATTGAGGGTGATAAAAAGACCCCGGATGAGGTCAAAGATGAAAAAATTATCGAGTATAAGAAGAAGATTAAACAGATAGATGAATATAAAGGGGTTGTGGCCGAAAGGTTTATTGAGCTTTTGATGATGAAATGGGCCAATGAAGAAGTTGATGGTGGCAGCTATTTTAATACGGATAACAAGGTCTTATTGCCCAGGTTTAACTGGACAAAAGGCAAAAGATTAAGCCTGCCTGGTTTCAGGGAGGTGCAAATTGATATAATCGGCAAAAAGGAATTATTGGCCTGGTTGGTGGAAAGTAAATACTGGATTGGCAAGAAGGTAAGTTTAGGTGAGGTCAAAGAGTTTGAGGAGAAATGCAAGATTGCCGGTCAGGCCTTAGAGATAGAAGAAGCCGTCTGCTGGTTCTTCAGCAAGGAAGGTTTTACCCAGGAGGCGGAAGAATATATGAAAGAAAAGGGGATTTTATATTCCGACCATGATGGCCTGAACAGATTGCTAACCGAATTTGGGATAAGGAGACTACCGGACATGGTTTGACCATTAGTCCCTGCGCCTGGGAAATTTTACCGAGGCGGAGGTCGAGACTCTGTACAAGCAGCATACAGAGGAGACCGGAAGACGCTTTTAGTAGCGAGTTCTCGTGAAAGATGCCGTGGCCGAATAACACTCCATCATACACCGTGGGGGGATATTATAGTGTTTAAGAAAAAGATTTTGGGGTTGGCTATCCTTTGGAGTTCAGGCTT
>JASEGY010000217.1 GCA_030019105.1 bacterium
AATCCTAAAGGATTAACTCCGAAAGCTACATAGCCTGTCTTGAATTCGCTTACCCAAAAATATTTATCTTAAGAGCTATAATGCATTGCTATTTCTCGTTCCTACGCTCTGCGTAGGAACGTTCGATGAGACGCTCTGCGTCAAATGCTGTTTGCACAGGTCGAAATTTGTCAAGCATGAAATCAAGAGATAAACTCGAAACCCGAATTAAAGATCTTCGGGAGACAATTAAATACCACGACCGGAAATACTATGTGGAGGCTGCCCCAGAGATTTCTGACTACGAATACGATCAGTTGATGAAGGAACTGATCGAGCTGGAACGGGAGCATCCTGATCTGGTTGCCATAGATTCACCTACCCAGCGGGTGGGAGGGGAACCTCTGGCCGAATTTGTCTCTGTGGCTCATCGGGTTCCGATGCTCAGCCTGGACAATACCTATTCTACCGAAGAGGTAGAGGAATTTGATGCCCGGGTCAAGAGGGGTTTGGGCCAGGAAGGGGAAATAGAGTATGTCGTAGAATTAAAGATCGATGGGGTGGGTATCTCACTTATTTACGGCGAAGATGGGCGTTTGGTGCAAGGGTCTACCCGCGGGGATGGGGTAACCGGCGATGACATTACGGCCAACCTGAGAACCATCAGAGCCATCCCGCTTTCGATTGACCCTTCTCTTTGCCCGCTGGAAGTTCGGGGAGAGGCTTATATGAGCAAAGCCGTTTTTGAAAGGATAAATCAGGCGCGGGAGGCGGCTGGTGAATCGCCCTTTGCCAACCCCCGCAATACAACGGCCGGCTCCCTCAAGCTCTTAGACCCAAGATTGGTGGCCAAACGTCCCCTGAATGCCTTCATTCACTCCTTAGGTGATTATCCTGAGGGGGCCTTTACTACCCACTACGAAACCTTGCATAAGCTTGATCAAGCCGGGCTGCCAATCAATCCTTATCGAAAATTATGCCGGGGAATTACTGAAGTGCTTGCCTCCTGTAATGAATGGGAAGAAAAGCACAAGGGGCTGGACTACGAAGTTGACGGCATGGTGGTAAAGCTCAATTCCCTGGGTAATCAACGCCAATTAGGCTCTACCGCCCGAAGCCCCAGATGGGCCATTGCCTACAAGTTTTCGGCGGATGAAGCCATGACTAAGCTTCTGGATATTGTTGTTCAGGTGGGACGAACCGGCGTCCTTACGCCGGTAGCCATTCTTGAGCCGGTTAAATTGGCCGGGTCAACTATCTCCAGGGCCACCCTTCACAACGAGGACGAGATAAAGAGATTAGGGGTGAAGATCAATGATTTTGTGATGATCGAAAAGGGCGGCGAGGTCATTCCCAGGGTAAACAAGGTGGTCAAGGAAAAGCGGACGGGTGAAGAGCTTGAATTTCACTTTCCTGAAGTCTGCCCTGTCTGCGGGGCAGAGGTCTATCGTCCGCCGGGTGAGGCCCGGAATTTCTGTCTGGGGGCCAATTGCCCGGCTCAACTGATCAAGCGAATCTCTTACTTCGTCTCCCGCCCTGCTATGGACATAGAAGGCTTAGGGATAAAGCTCATCGAGCAATTGGCGGGTGAAGGTTTACTCCAGGATGTCGCTGATCTTTATACCCTTAAAGATGAAACCGAAAGAATCCTGACCCTGGAAGGCTGGAAGGAAAAGTCTGTCTCCAACCTTTTAACCGCTATTGAGAAATCCAAAGACCAACCCTTAGACCGGTTAATAAATGCCCTTGGAATTCCCTTTGTCGGGACTCAGACCGCCCGGACATTAGCCCACCGGTTCGACTCATTAGATGCCATAGCCGCTGCCTCTTGTGAGGAATTAATCGAGATACAAGATGTTGGCCCTAAGGTGGCGGAAGGGATACTGGCCTATTTTAGAGAGCCTGAAAACCAGGAATTAATCTCTCGGCTCAAGGGCTACGACCTGGGCCGAGTTAAAAGAGAGGGGGTGGGCTTCGAGGAATGGCGGAACAAAACATTCTGCTTAACAGGCAGCCTCCCCACCCTCTCTCGACATGAAGCCGAAGAGATCATTGCCGGTCTGGGGGGCAAACCGGTCTCTTCTGTAAGCAAACGGACCGACTTTGTGGTGGCTGGAGAAAACCCGGGATCCAAGCTGGCTAAAGCCCAGGAGTTGGAAGTGACTATCATATCTGGAGAAGAATTTGAGCAAAGACTGAAGGAGGTGAGAAGCAATCGCGTCGATTAACTGGTATGTGCTCATCTGACAGTCCGGCAACCTCAGCCCAGTCTGTAGCGCAGCGTATCAGTAGGGCCGAGTGGCCTTACCTTCCCGAAAGCTGGCATCGTTTCAAATCGCCCAAATAACAGCTTTACACTTTTGAAGCGGAGTGCATGGCCGAATTTAAATTAGGCTACGCAACTTCTTTGGAGTTAATCCTTTAGGATTTCATTTATGAAAGGCTAAAGCCTAAACTCCCCAAAAGTGTAAACCGATCTCCAACAATTTCCAGGCTGAATGAAACGATGCCCGAAAGCTTGAAGCTTTCGGGAAGGTAAGGCCACTAAGAAGGGAGATAAGTTATGCTTATAAAATTGGACGTCTCTACCCGGCAGCGGATTGAGTTGGTTGATATTACGGCCGAGGTAAAAAGGGTAGTCAAGACGAGTGGCGTAAGAGAAGGGGTCTGTCACCTCTTTTGTCCCCATACGACCGCTGGCTTGACCATCAATGAAAATGCAGATCCAAGTGTTAAGACTGACCTGGCGGCCGAGCTTTCCAGGATTGTGCCCTATAGCGATAATTACTTTCACCTGGAAGGAAATTCCGACGCCCACATCAAGGCCAGCCTTATTGGCGCTTCGGAAACCGTATTTGTCGAGAATGGAGATTTAGTCCTGGGCACCTGGCAGGGAATCATCTTCTGCGAATTTGACGGCCCCAGGCAGAGAAAGATATGGATAAAGATTTAGAGGGAGCAATACTGACATGAAATCCGCAGACTGGTGGGAAACAAAGATTATTGAACGGCTCGCAAGCAAAGAGCTTCATCCGCTTGAAACGGCTAATGACGCATTGGAACAACATCCGAACAACGGGAACATGTTGGCTCTTTTTGTCTTTGCCGCAATAGTAGAGGAACGTCCCGAAGTTTGTCTGCGTATTCTGAAAAGGCTTAAAAAGTACTTCACCTTCTCCCATCCAGCATTTGGTATGTGTGAAATGATTGCCCTGGCCCAGCAAGACAAATGGCCCAAAGCCTGGAGCTTGTATGACGAATACGGTCCTATCAATAGTTTTTTCTTTCCAAAAACCATCAACACCAGATGGCTCAACAACTGGGATACAAAGATTAAGAAATGGAAGCCGGAGGTTAAGCGGGAAAAGCCTCTTTCCAGGCCGAAGCCGATACACCAAAAGACGCAACCCCTTACCACTGACGAGAAAAAACCAGAGGTCTCTTTAATAGATCAGCCGTCACCAGCCACTATTAATCCACTCCCGCGTTTGCCTGTCCAAATACCTGTTACCTTTACCATATCTGATGAAACAAGGTTTTCCATATTGGAACAAACTGCCGGGGATACCGTTGAGAACTTCCTTCTCCGTCTTGACTTTGCCCACCTCTCCTTAATTAAGGGATTTGATGACCTCCTTTGTCTCTCTCGCCTTAAGGGTGTTACTCACTATTGGTATCAGGTTGAGACAACCCGTAAGGTGCTCAAGCAGTTCCGCGGCCGGGTTCTGCTGGCCGACGAGGTGGGCCTCGGCAAGACAATAGAGGCAGGGATGGCCCTCAAGGAATACATCCTGCGTGGTATGGTCGAAAGGGTTCTGATCCTGACGCCGCCTTCCCTCGTGGGGCAGTGGAAGGAAGAAATGGAAACCAAATTCGGGATCGATTTTATCACCACCCATGATCCTTTGCTCCGTAAGGACCCGGAGGCTTTTTGGATTAAGCCGCGGATTATTGCCTCAATCAGCACGGCCAAACGGCCTGCCCACTTTGACCTTGTGATCAAGCAAGATGTTGATCTTGTCATTGTAGATGAAGCCCATCATCTGAAAAACCGCAACACCAGGAGCTGGAAATTAGTGGACGCCCTCAAGAAAAGATTTCTCCTGCTTCTTTCCGCCACCCCTGTCCAGAACAACCTGGTGGAGCTCTACAATCTGCTGACCCTCTTGAAGCCCGGCATCTTTAAAACAGAAAAGGAATTTCGGGCCGGTTACATGCTGCGTGGCAAACCACGGGTTCCGGCAAATCGGGACCAGCTTCAGAACCTGATGCGCGATGTAATGATCCGAAATACCCGATCCCTGGTTGATGTGCGTCTGCCGCCCCGGCATGCCGCCACATTGCGCATCGACCCATCTTCTGAAGAAAGAGAATGTTACCTGATGCTGGATTCTCTCATCAGGGAGATATATGCAGAAGGGGCAGACAAACACCGTCTGGCCTTACATCATTTGCTTGAAGCAGCCGGATCAACACCTGCCACCGTTTCCTTAGCTCTTAAACGGTTTCTCGCGCATACCCCTTCCCATAAGGGGCAGGATCTCTATTCCCGCTACACCGGGCTTTCTCCGGGCGCTAAGGTCCAAGCCTTATTCGATTTGTTAGGCCGGGATCCGTCTGAAAAGAAAATGATCTTTGTTCGTTTCCGTGAGACGCTTAATCTGCTGGACACCTTGCTTAGAGAACGCGGCCTATCCTTTGCCCGGTTCGATGGGCTTATGACCGGACCGGAAAAGGATGCTGCTATCGAACGATTCCGGACAGAATCCCAAGTTCTTCTTTGTACTGAAACAGGCGGTGAAGGCCGCAATGTCCAGTTCTGTAACACCATCATCAATTTCGACCTTCCCTGGAATCCCCAGGTAATAGAACAGAGAATCGGTCGAATACACCGGATCGGCCAGGAGCGGGAGGTCTTTGTTTTCAACCTGGCCACACGAGGCACGGTTGAGGATCAAATCCTCCGCGTCCTGGATGAAAAGATTAATATGTTTGAACTGGTGGTCGGTGAGGTTCAATCCATTATGGGCGAGATGGAAGATGAGGCGGAGTTCTCCAGCATGGTCTTTTCGGCCTGGTTTGAGGCAAACGAAGATGACCGGGAAAAGGCCTTTGACCGGTTGGGTGACAAGATTCTTAAGGCCAAGGAACAGTATGATGCGGCAAATATCCTGGATGACAACCTGTTCGGTGAGGAGTTTGAGGTGGCATGAGTGATTTTAGAGGTATTGTTTCATCTATTTTGACAGCCGAAGGCGCGATTGTGGAACAAGTTGAGCCGGAGGGTATTGAGGTCCTTGCCCCGGAACCCTTACAAAAAGCCCTTTCTATCCCGGAGTGGACACGGATGGGCTTTGGGTTGGAGCTTCCGGATCAGGCCGTGCGGGTGACTTTGGAATCGGATTGGACGGAGCGGATTGGAGGTCTTTTGGGTGACCGCGGACGTTTCCTGGTTATTTCACTTGACCGGAACTCTTTCTCTAAGTTGCCCTCCGACCCTGAACGGCTCATTCGGCATGAAATGGTAATGGACAATGCCACCTATCGTCTAAAAGAGATAGTGGAAGAGAGAACACGATACCTGCTCTTAACTTTCCGGCTTACGGCCGTCTCCGACGAAAAGCGGGACGACATCCTGCACCTGTGTCTTAACGAATCCAATGGGACTATGGCCGATGATCTTGTCGACCCGCTCTTGTCATATCTAAACTCTTTAAAAGCCGGCAACGCCCCGGAGCCGGAAGATGATGACTTCCTCGCTCTCTGGGGCGCTCAAAAAGTAAGGGATTTTGTTAAAAGGACGCTTCCAGGAAGAATCCGGACGAGGCTGTCGCCTTTTCTGGCCGGCATGGAACGCCGGATGGGAAGGGATATGGATCGGCTTTACGCCTACCATACTGACTTGCGTCATGAAGCAGCCAAACGTCTTGAAGACAAAAAGCAGAAGGGGCTGGGTGAAGACGAACTGAAGAAAGAGCGCATGCGGCTGGACGCAATCGAGCGGGAGTATCACGCCAAGATTGCGGACCTGCAACGAAAATACGCCATGACAGTAGAGTTTGACTTGATCCAGGCTCTGAGGTTGACCATGCCTGTGTACCGGTTCAGATTATTGATTATGCGGCGAAAAGAAAAGCGTAACATCCACTTAGACTGGAACCCTGTCTCGAAAAAATTAGAGTCGCTTTTCTGCGAAAGATGCCTCTCTTCGTTGAAGCCCTATTGGGTCTGCGATGACAATCTCCATTTGATCTGCCCCTCCTGTATCTCCCCCTGCTCTTCTTGTGGCAAGACCTATTGCCGCGCCTGCCATCCCACTAAATGCCCCAAATGCGGACATCGCAGTTATAGCTCTTAAGATAAATATTTTGGGGTAAGCGAATTCAAGATAGGCTATA
>JASEGY010000218.1 GCA_030019105.1 bacterium
TTTGCGCCTTTGCGAGAGATTATTTATTAGTGTTAACTGGTTTTTGAAGGATGCCCACTCATACTAAATTAGCATGAATGGAAGCTATTTTACCCTAAAAGCAGGAAATTGTCAAGGTTCTTTTTCGACCTCTGAGAATTCAGAGAGATCAACTTGAAGATGTGCCGGTAGTCCTGGGCAGCGGCTTGATAATCGCCTTTCCGTTTTCCTGATTCATAATGGCATTTACCCATGCCTATCAGGGCATTGAGATAAGCCCCCGGCTTCAGATCAGGAGTGGAAATAATCCGGCGAAATTCAGAAACGGCCTGATCAAGTTGTCTATTTTTGAGGTAAAACCAACCTGGCTGGGGGTAATCTTTTTTCCCTCTCTTCTGATGAGCCTTGATCAGTTTATAATACAATGATTCCAATTCTGCCCAGATTTTTTTGTAATCCCCCTTTTGAGAGACTACTTGACAGGCATTCTCCGCCAGAGTCCTGGCCTTAGTCTCCTGAGTAAGAAGCTCTGTGATGGCTCCGGCTACTTCATCTGCCTTGTGTTGATTTACCAGTTTTCCGGAATGGTCGTGCTTGATCCATTCTCTGATGCTTTTTATCTTGCCGGCCACCACCGGTGTCTTGCAGGCCATGGCCTCTAATAAAGAACACGGGGTGCCGTCCGTATCCCGGATGGTGACCATTGCCTCAGACAGGTTATACAAAAGGGGCATCTTCTCATGATCAACAGTGCTTAAAAAGACTACGTGTTCTTCGATATTCAAACTCTTAGTCAGTGATTTAATCATCTCAACGTATGGCCTGGAAGGTGAATAGGCGACTATGATGAAGACAGCCTCAGGGCATTTTGAGACCACCAGTGGAACGGCTTTCAGGATCACATCTATATTGGCCCCTTCTTTAAATTCCCTCGGACTTAAAACTACCTTCTTATTCTCCAGATTGAGTTCTCTTCGCAATTGCCTGGTATCATATCCTGGCCTGAAGATCTCCAGGTCTATTCCAAAAGGGATCATGAAACTATTGTCCTTCCTTCCTCGTAAAGAAACAGCCGCCTGAAGCAAATCTTCTGAATCAGCGGTAATCATGTCAGCCTCCTGGAGCGAATATCTTGACATCAGAAAGTTAGAAGCACTTGCCTGGGAGTCCAGAAATATATCTGTTCCCCAGCAGGTCAAAAGATAAGGCTTAAACCCGGCAAAGGCCGTTAACCAACCCCAGTGGGTGATAAAATGTCCGTGAAGGATATCCGGCTTAATCCTGTCTATGGTTTGATGCAGACGAAGGAGATTGTTTATGAAAAAGTGGCAGTATTCTGTGCCATCTTTCCATCTTATTACCCGGTTAGGCCGATGGATTTCAATCCCGTTTATTTCGTAGCCTTTCTCCCCCGAGATATCAAAGATATCAACCTGGTGGCCTCGAGATTTAAAAAAGCCGGCAAATCTGGCGGTATGGATGCTTTTGGGATGTGATAGTAAAAGAAGTCTTAATGGTTTCATAAGTCCTTTAGCGTAAGCCTTCAGTTATCTGGAATCAGCCGCCGGTAACGAGTTTTTGCCCGGCATATTTCCCTACGCTTTCAAGATACCACAATCCTTCGCCTCTGTCAATTTCCTTTTTCTCACTTGACAAAACACTAAAGATATATTAGAATAAAATAGGGAGCAAAGAAAGGGAGAATAGGGAATGGAGATATTTACGGCGAATATAGAGGTTTTAGAAAAGGAGTATCCATCATTAAAGGATGTTATGGTGAAGATGGGGGATAGGCCATCGCTTAAACTACTTAAGACAAGGAATGGAGCCTACACATGCCTGGTAAAGGAAGGTGATAGTGAAATATTGCTCCACAGTAGATTTGATCCAAAGAAGGAGGCGGTTAGGTACCTGGATTCAATAGATTTTGAGAAGGCCAGGGTTATTCTTGTCCTGGGCGTTGGCCTCGGTTATCTGCTTGAGGCCTTAGGGGAAAGGTTTCCACAGGAAAAGAGGATTATTGCGGTTGAGAAGAGGATGGAGGTCTTCCATACCTCGTTATTCTTCAAGGATTGGAGAAAGACATTAAGCAATAAAAAGGTAAGCCTTATCGTTGGGAAGGATGTGGAAGCAGTTGTTCAGTTGGTTGAGGATGCCCCTCAAGAAGATATAAAGATAGTTGAGCATAGGACTTCCTACCGGTTATCTCAGGAATATTATGAAAAAGTGAAATATATGGTCTTCAAGGCTAAAAGGAAGAGATATAAGGTGCAGAAAGAATTGCCTGAATGGACTGCATTTACTGAACACGCTAATAAAATGATTGCAGAAGATGTAATTGAAAAGGGTGGCTTAGAATATTGGATAAAGGAGGTTAAACATCCGGATCATATAGATCGCTATAACAAGGTGATCCCGATGTTAAAGGGGAAAATCCTTGAGTTAGGCTGCGCCCATGGGTTTATGACCGCTGAATTTAATAGATTAGGATTTAAGACAATTGGGATAGATGTCGTGGAAAGACTCATTAGATATGCAACGAAAAGATATGGAAATCATTACTTGGTTTCTATGGCAGAAAGGCTCCCTTTTAGAGAGGATGAGTTTGATACGGTCTTTATCGGTGAACTATTAGAACATGTGATTGACCCCGAGCTTATCCTGAAAGAGGCTTTTCGAGTCCTTAAGCCGAATGCAAAGATGATCATTACTGTTCCCAATAATCCATGGTCTATCAATGAACCGGATCACTTAAGATATCTTAATATGGAAGAGCTTTTATGTTTAAGCCATAATTATATCTCTATAGAGAATGTATTTACCAATCCTCACTATGTGATGGTAGAAAGCAGATCAAGAAAGGGCAGCCCCATTATTCCCGAAGGATACAATCCGTTAGTGAGTATCCTTATGGTTACTTATAATCGTGAAGGCTATATTAAGGAAGCGATTCAAAGTGTTCTTGATCAGACCTATAAAAATATTGAACTAATAATTGTAGATGATGGTTCCAATGATCGAACAGTAGAAATTATAAAGAGTTTTAATTCTGAAAAAATAAATTACATTTATAAAGTACACTCTGGGGTGGTGGATTCAAGGAATTTATCCCTTGAGAAAGCAAAAGGTGATTTTGTTGTTTGGGTTGATTCGGATGATGTTGTTATGCCGATTCTCTTAGAGAAAGAGATGGAAACATTTCTGGAGTATCCAACGGTTTCAGTGGTCTATCCAAATCTATTGCATATTGATGAGAAATCTAATGAAACTGCTAAGATATGGGCCTATAGAGACTATTCATATAAAGAAATGGTCTCAACACTGTTTAAAGAAGGAAAGAATATTACACCTTCTGGTGGAGCAATGTACAAAAGAGAGATTATAGAAAAGACAGGGAAATTAGATGCAAGATTTGTCATCCACTTTGATAATGACTACCTGGCCAGGATGGCCCGTTTTGGAAGATTTAAACACCTGAATATTCCCTTATACAAGTACCGGTTCCATAGTGAAGGTATATCAAGAGGCGATCTTAAGGAGAAGAATCGGGCCACTATTTTGATGATGAATAAGATGATTGAGACCTACCCTGAAGAGGATTTATTCCCAGAGATAAATTGGAAGACTTTACCCGGTAAAAAAGCCCGGGCAGAATTCCATTATCAGATAGCGATGACATTTATGACTCATGGTATGAAGACTTTCAAAGCTGGTGAATCCGGAGGGTTTTTTGATGAAGCCACAAAACATCTTTATGGGGTTCTAAGATATAATCCTGACCACAAGGAGGCTAAATTAATTTTAAATAAACTTTCCTCGAATTTTTATTACGACCCAAAGAGATATTGGGAGGAGCGGGGTAAAAACTATCTTCAGGAAAGGCGTCTGGTTAGCAAAAAGGAGGATATTCAAAGACTTGAGTCTTCTCTGGTAAACCAATTGAAAGGGCAACAGTTCGATTCGCTGATAGAGCTGGGATGTGGTTTCGGTCGAGTCTTGAAGATGATCAAGACCCATTTCAAAGAAAAGAAACTCTGTGGGGTTGATATCGGGGAAAGTATGATTAAATCAGCTAAATCCTTTCTCAAAGATTATCCTGAAATTGCACTATTTGTCGCCGGAGGGGAAGTTTTACCTTTTAGGAATAGGGCCTTTGATATTGCCCTGACCCATACGATGCTAATGCATGTACCGCCGACTAAAATCAGGGAGACAATCTTAGAGATATCGAGGATCGCTAAGATCTGCCAGTTTTATGAACCAAATTCTCCCTCTAAAGTAATATATTGTTTTAATCATAATTATGAAGAAATCCTGAGAGAACTGGGGTTTGATTTTGAGGTGATCGAAGGTTTCCGCAAGGGTGAGGTAAAGCAAGACTGGTATATAATTAAACATCAGGGGGCATCTGTAAGTCCTTGAACGATATGAGCTGTGAGCAGGGTGTCTGAGCCAGGTGACAATAAGGCTTTTTTAGCTCAAAAGGTGCTGATCTCCAGTCGTCCCTACGGAACTCGATCACTGCTTGCCTCCGATCCCAGCGATAAATCGCTGGGCTATTATCGGACGTCCCTCCGAGGCTGAAGAAGTGTCAAAATGATAGACTTATTTGATCCAATGGCCGAAACGATGAACAAGGCCGTTTTAATTAACATTCACCCAGGACAAAATAGTTGTAGGGCTTCTAAAGGATGGAAGGGGAGGCGTTGCACCCAAACATGGCACACCTAACATTGAATGCAAGAATCTTGTCTCCCCATATTTTCCCCGCGATGCCCCGGCCTCCACCAGTTGATCCAACAAGCCTTTACCATTACTAAAACTACACAAAAGGAGGAGTTTGTAAATGAAAAAGCTGATGTTAAGTCTAACTGTAGGGAGCATGGTTATGCTCTTAACCGGCTTGAGTGGCTGCGGAAAGGGACAAAACCCCGTGGGGGGGGGGTAGATGATTCGGTTCAGAAGAAAGAGGTTTTGCTAAATGAGGCCGGATATGATTACTCCGAGATTAGACAACTGATTATTGATGAGGTCAAAAAAAGCTCACTTGCTCGGATAGAGGGGATGATGATGGCCCCGGTCTCAGCAGATGATATCTACTTTGCCTTGAGTAAGATAGATACTGTGGTGGATACCGACGGGCTTCACGGGTATATCAAATACGCCTTTGTCTACAAAGAAGGGCTGGTTAATCCTCCGGTCAGGACGTGGGAAGGAACGATCAGGTTTGATTACGAATGGATAGATGTCGCGCCCAAAAGCTGGCAGGAAACCGGATATGAACTCGATACCCAGGTAGCGAGCACAGGAAAAATAACAGGGGTGGTTAAGAACGAGATCACAGGCGAGCCTATGGAAAGGGTGTCTGTCTATGGTGAAGATGCCACTCAGAATCCGGTGCTCAGAACCATGGCAGCCAGCACAGATACCGAAGGCAGGTATCTGATTGAGGATGCTTTGATGGGGACATATACTCTCTTTGGAATGGCCGATGGCTTTCAGATTGGTTCCCTCTCAGGGGTATCAGTTACCGAAGGAGATACAACAGCCGTTTCGGATTTGCTCCTTTTACCTATCGGGAGTGAAGGCCCTGCAGGTGAGAATCCAAATTCCCCGGGTGAGATTACCGGAAGGGTAGTGAATACGCCGGGTGCTCCTGTGCCTGGGGTAACTGTCTACCTTGTCGGGAGTGACAGCGCAGAGACGCCGGTTCCAGTGGCAAAGACGGATGGAAATGGTAATTATACCCTAACCACTGTACCGGCCGGAGATTATATCGTGAAGGCTAGAATTGAAGGGATCGAAGGATCAACTACGGTTAGCCTTACTACGGGCGAGACAGTTAATGCTCCGGATATTGTCCTTTCCAATACTCCCCCGGTTATTTCCAGTCTGAGTTCAGACTCAGCTACAGTCTATCCTGGTGAACAGGTAACCTTCCGGGTTAGCGCCGGCGATGGGGATGGGGATGACCTTTACTATTACTGGACGAGTAACGATCACACGGACAGGCTCTCGCTTTCCTTTGACCCGACAGTGGTCTGGACAGCCTCGGATTCTCCCGGAGTCTACACCATAACCGTCAGAGTTAGTGATAAGAAAGGCGGAAGCGCTACCAAGAGTTTAGATATTGAGGTAGTAGCATCTGGTGGGTCTGGTGGGCCAACGGCCTCGCTGCTGGAAGACACCTTCGACGGTACGAGCCTTGACACTGATAAGTGGTCCAACGAGGGCAATGGAGGGTCTCTCTCCCAGGATGGGTATGTTTCGCTAACAACATCCTTCTATAAATGGCATTCGCTCATCTCCCGGGACAATTTTCCAGCAGAGGGAAGGTATATCATAGCGCGGCCTCTGGCCGCAACCAAACCAATTTTGGATTGCAGATTGCGGAT
>JASEGY010000219.1 GCA_030019105.1 bacterium
TTATTTCCTGATTTTCCTCCGTGTCTCTGTGTCTCCGTGGTGATTAAATTGTTGGCAGATGTTGATTGCACAGGTCGAAATTATACGGGGACTAATAGAAAATGTCGCAATTGCCTGGCAGAATTGCGGATGCCCCTATTTTCCTATTGAGCCGGCAGTATCTGCCCATCGATAGCTACGACACCGGATATCGGCGCCAGCGGCTCATCCGGCGGATAATCATACAGCTTAACTATCCCGAAAGCTATCTCACTTGTCGGGTCAGCCACCTTAGCCTTGAAGGTAACTGTGGCAATCGGCCCGTCTTCAGAGACACCGGTAAATCCTTCCTGCTGGGCAAGCGCCCCGAATTTGACTAAGCCGGCCTCGTTGTCAAAATCCTGGTCAGAGACTACAATATTTGCCCCGGTTGAGGCCAGCAGAGATACTGGAAAGTCAACTTCAAGCTCAGTCACCTCCACCTTTTTAGGATCAAAGCTAAATGCCCCCTGGAAAGAGCCTAAGTTCACCACGTTCGCCGCCCTTACTTCTACCTTAACCGTGTTTCCTGCCGAGACGTAAGCCGGGTCAGGGGAAAAGAGGATCAGGGGCGTTGTTTCGTAGAGGTTGATCGTATCCGAGACCGAGGCTGTTTCATTTCCGGCCGCATCCCGGAACTTAACGTAAACGGTCTTCTCGCCGTCTCCTGAAATCAGTGTCCATGACTTAGAGGCGGTAAATGGCTCCCAACCCGGGGTTTCACTGAAATCAGCATCATTGCTGATCATCATCTCAATATCGGCTGTGGCTGAGACATTATCCGAGACCGCCAAAGTTAAGCTAACATTCGGAGTCTGAGTATAACCGGCTCCATTGTTGATAAGAATCCCGGCGTCTGCAGGAGGCGTAGTATCAGGACTTACCCCATTATCACCAGATTTTCCGCAACCCATCATCACGATGAGCAAAAGCACGAGACTTATTCCAGAAAAAGCGTTTCTCATCTTCATTTTTACCTCCATTTTATTTCAAAATGATCATCTTCTCCACCCGGGTAAATCCCCCGGCAGTAAGCCGGTAGAGGTATACCCCGCTGGCCGCTGCTTTGCCGGAGCTATCCCGGCCGTCCCACTTTACAGAATACCAACCGGCAGGCTTTTTCTCTTTTACCAGGGTCTTGACCAACTGCCCGGAGAGATTGTAAACCTCCAGGGTGGCAAATGCCTCCTCCGGCAACTGGTAGCTGATACTGGTGGCAGCCTGGAAGGGATTGGGATAGTTTTGAAACAGATCGAACGCTACTGGGATGGAAAGGCCAACACCAATCAAGACATCTGCGCCTTCGGAAATAGCCGTGATCGGATAGTTGCCTGAATCCCGCAGCTTCAATTCCTCAATCGAGATATTTGCTTTTCCTGAAGCACGGGGCTTGAAGCTTACCCTGGCTAATTCGCCGGAACCGCTGATCTCTGACAGGCTTCCACCCAGAACGACCGTGTTGATCTTGATCTCCCCCTGCGAGGGATCGATCTCTTCAATCAATGAGACTATGCCGCCATTCTCACTGAGGAATTCCCCTTTCTCAACCTTTTCTACTTCAAGCAAATCAGGGGCAAACTTTAGTTTTACCATTGCGCCCATAATATCCCTGACATCCCGGACAGAGATAGAGACAGTAAAACTCTTGTCAACAGCCGCCTCACCCGGAGAATTAACCTTCACCACCGTTTCTCCGACAACTCTCTCGTTCCGGAGAACCGGGGCAGCCGCGGCCAGAGGAGCCGTTGCCTCTTGTTGTTTATACCAGTTATACATCAGGGCAAAGACCATCTGATCCTCAAAGTCAACCACCCCGTCAGGCTTGTAAGGATAATTAGTTTCCGACCAGGGCGGTCGGCCGGGCTTGCCGCCCTCAGATATCGGGCCGGCGATATCGCCCCTGGTATCGTTGGTATTCCAATAGTAAACAAACAGGACGTAGTCCTCAAAATCAACATCTTGGTCATTGTCAAGTCCCCCTAAAAGATCAGTGATAGCTTCAAATCTCCCGTCTGCAGCCTCGACCTTAATAGGCGCATTGAAATGATCCCGGAAGGAGCAGGTGTCGAAGGTAAGCTCACTGGTGGCGTCTTTAGCAACAGCCTTGAAAGTGAGTGTGGCCAGTATGCCTTCTCCTGAAACTCCCGGCGGTTCACCGCCCGTCAGGACAAAACTGACGGTCACCTCGCCGGTAGTATTGTCATAATCACTGCTGAATTGAATATCGTCCGGGTTGTTCGTCCTTAAGAAAGCTCCCTCGCTGACTCCCTCAACCTCTACCCTGGCCGGATCAAATTTCAGGGTGATATTTGCGCCCATAAGGTCCTGGATATCTTTCACCATTACATCCACGCTGGTGGTGAGATTGAATTTTAGATTGGCAGGCGTTGGCTCTATCCATACTCCGGCTTTTTTTACCGTCAGGGATAATTCCTGAGTATCGGTCTGAGCCGGGTTGCCTGAGTCCTGCGCCTGGACAGTAAAGTTTGAAGTACCGGCCGTGGCAGGTGTCCCGGAGATTTCACCTGTGGCTGAATTTAAGGAAAGGCCGGCAGGTAAGTCGCCTGAGCTAATTGACCAGATGTATGGGGCTGTCCCGCTCGCAACTGATAGGGTTTGAGAATAAGCAGTGCCAAGTTGGGCATCCGGTAATGAAGTAGTTGTTATCTCTAACGGAGGGTTAATGATAATGGATAAGATTTGTGTGTCACTCTGTGAGCTTGAATCCGTTATCCGGATGGTGAAGTCGAATGTGCCTGTATCAGTTGGCGTGCCTGAGATTAAACCTCCAGTTGAAAGGCTCAATCCAGTTGGTAAACTTCCTGCTGTAAGGCTCCAGGTGTAAGGAAGTGCTCCACCGGTTGCCAATAGAGCCTGCGAATAGGCAGTATCTTGGACTCCGTTTAGAAGCAGGGTTGTTGTAATCTCAAGCTGGGGATTGATTGTAATAGACAAACTTTGGGTATCACTCTGTGAGGGTGTGTAAGAATCCTGAGCCTGAACTGTGAAGTCGAATGTACCGGTGTCAGTTGGTGTGCCTGATATCATCCCATCGGTTGAAAGACTCAAGCCGGTTGGTAGACTGCCTGAGGCAATCGACCAGGTATAAGGAATTACTCCTCCGGTTGCAGAAAGGGTTTCAGAATAATCTGTATTTTGGACTCCACCTGGAAGGGAAGTTGTGGCGATCTCCAGGGGAATTATGGTAAATGTTGCCGTTACGCTCCTGGCCCTATCCATTGTCACTTCGCATGTTGTTCCTGTGTCCGGGCAAGCGCCTGACCAGCCGGCAAAGGTTGAGCTTGCAGCCGGTGTAGCCGTAAGGATTGCCACTGTGCCATGCGTGTATGTCTCTGAACAATCAGAACCACAATTAATGCCTTCCGGCAAACTGGTCACTGTGCCAAAGCCTGTGCCTGCCCTGGCAACTGTCAGGGGGTAGGTATTTATGGCAAAAGTGGCGCTTATCGTATGTCCTGCTGTTACATCGCTGAATGTGTAGGTATTTACCGCCCCTACTGATGTGCCATCCACCAATACATCTACTGCATGATAGTTCACATTCGGTGTTATGGTAAATGTTTGGTTTGCTCCGTGATTAACCGTTACCGTTTCTGTTGGTGTAATTGTTCCATTTGTCCCTGCTGCAGATGTTATGGTGTAGGTCTTAATTGCAAATGTCGCCGTCACACTCCTGGCTGCATCCATTATCACTTCGCATGTTGTCTCTGTATCTGGGCATGCCCCTGACCAACCTGCAAAAATGGAACTTACATCCGGCGTGGCCGTAAGGGTCAGCACTGTGCCATGCGTGTATGTTTCTGAACAATCAAAACCACAACTGATGCCTGCCGGTAAGCTGGTCACTGTGCCGGAGCCTGTGCCTGCTTTAGTAACTGTTAAGGGATAAACTATGGTATATGACTCTGTCTTTATCCCCTCCGAATTTCCGGCGCTATCAACCGCGAAGAATTTGAGGGTTGTTTCCGTTGTTATATCTATCGGACTGGAATATACTGTTGAGTCTGTTGTTGGAGCGCTTCCATCGGTTGTGTAATAGATTGCGGCTGTTTCATTTGCGGTCAAGGCTACTGTTTGGCTTGTATAATATATCCCGCCTGCCGGTGAGGCCGTTGTAATCGGCGCTGTGGCATCAAGTATTATCGTATCGCTGTAAGCGTCTGACCAATTGCCGGCGTTATCCTTGAACTTCACATAAACAATCTTTGTCCCGTCACCTGTGGTCAATGTCCATACCTTTGTGGACGTGTAAGCTTCAGGCGTTGACCACGTTGTCTCGTCATTACTGAACTGCATCTGCGCGAGACCGCTTTCCTCATCTGCGGCTGACAGGGAAAGGGCTGCTGAGGCGCTCCTGGTATAATCCTCTCCACTGTTTATGGTTATGCTTCCTGTGGGCGGCGTTGTGTCAGTGGACGGCTCAAAATCAACGCCTGACGTGTCTAAGTTGTTAATGGCAACAGTCTTTGACTCCGGCTTAAACCAGTAATTCTCCTTAGACGGGGTTATGGTGTAGTCGCCGTTGGTGAGATGCCCAAATTTGTAATTCCCTGACGCATCGGTAGTGGCCGTCCCTGATTTTTCTCCACTCAGGGTCATCAGCACGCCCTCTAATGCGGAAACATTGCCCGAGAGGTCATAGTCATTGCAGCAGGTCACTTTGAGGTTAAATGCCCGGGTCATTGTATTGGGCACAGGCGCTGAATCATCCAGTTGGACCGTAAAATCAAAGGTTCCGCATTTCAGGGCATGTCCGGAAATCACACCTGTGGCGCTGTCAAGGTCAAGTCCAACCGGCAGGCTCCCCTTCTGAATAGACCAATGATAGGAAGTAACCCCGCCTTCCCCGGCAAGAGCCGCCTGGTAATCCGCCTTTTGCAAGGCCCCCTGTATCTCCTGGGTAGTAATATCCAGGGGGTCAATGGCATAGATAACAAGCTCCTTTTCATGCCAGGCGTAAGGATCCCCGGAATCAGTTGCCCTGACCTTAAACACAGAACTTTGCCCGGCCACAAGGTTGGCAATGCCTGAGATGTGCCCGGAGGTGGAATTCAGCTTCAATCCCGCCGGCAGGGTTCCTTCTACGAGTCTCCAGGTGTAGGGCAACTCGCCGCCGGAGACAACAATGTGGTCCGAATAAGGAACACCCCTGTAAGCGCATTTAAGGCCAGTGGTCTCAATGATCACATCGCCGTAGATCTCAACCGTATATTCCTGGGTGGCATACTTGACCGGGGTGCCGTTGTCGCTCACCTTCAGGGTAAAAACGTAAGCGCCGGTAGTAGTGGGGGTGCCTTCAATGCTTGCTGCTGTGGAAGAGCTTGTCAGCTCCAACCCCGGCGGCAGGACACCGCTTTCCAATCGCCAGGCGTAAGGGGGCTTGCCCAATTTAGCCCTGACTTCGGCAGTATAAGCTTCGTTGAGTCTACCATTGGGAAGGCTTCTGGTGTAAATATAGAGATCGTCCAATACCTCCATAATATAGGTCTTTTCCGCTGTTTGCGCCGGGTTGTCGCTGTCATTTACTTCAATAGTAAAAGAAGAGGTCTGCCTTGTGGCCGGCTTTCCATAAATCGTTCCGGTAGTTTGGTTAAAGGAAAGACCTGTGGGTAGCATGCCGCTCTTACGTCGCCACTGGTAAGGCAGTAATCCGCCCTCGGCCTCTAAGGTGAAGCTGTAAGAGACCCCTTTGGCTCCATCCGGGACAGCGCCGGTAACAATGGTCAGGTCATCGGAGATGTGCCAGAAGAATTCTTTTTGGGCGGTCTGGCTGTCGCTGTCAGTAACCTGGATAGTAAAGAGAAAATCCCCCCTGTCAGCCGGTGTCCCTGAAAGCTCCCCGGTCTGGCTGTTCAGGCTGAGGCCTTCCGGCAGATAAGCCTCTGTGATCGCCCACTTGTATGGTGACGGGCCTCCCCCGGCTACCAGCACGATGGGATTAATCGCCACGTCTTTTTTCCCATTGGGAAGCACGGCCGAAGTCAAGATGGTCAACTGGCTGGTGATTCGGATACCCAGTTCCTGCGTGGTAGATTGGGTAGTCGGATAGGTGCTGTCAACCACTGTAATGCTGACATTGACATAACCGGCTGCCGTGGGTATGCCGGAGATAATGCCTGTGGCTGAATTCAAGGTTAATCCGGCTGGAAGCTGGCCTGCATAGCTGAAGGTAAACGGCCCGATGCCGCCCTTCAGACGGATGGCCTCTGAATAAGCTTCATTCTTCAGGCCGTCAGGCAAGGAGGTGGTCAGTATCTCCAGCGGATCCGAAACCTGCAGGGTAAAATCCTGGTAGGTAATCC
>JASEGY010000021.1 GCA_030019105.1 bacterium
CCTACAACTTACAACCTATTCAAAATCACTATTTATGACCGTGCTGAGTATAGATTGTCATAACTGGTGGATAACTTATGCCGTGCTGTCCTACTTCAGGTTTTCAAGGAATCGCTCAGAGGTACTGAATTATTAAGTCATTAGCTTTCCAGCCACATCACTTAATTACTCAATGTCTCTGTCTCAACCTTTTCTTGGAGCAAAGCTGTTATGTCCCCTTTTATTCACCTCCTCCCATTTCCTACTTCCTACTTCCTACTTCCTACTTATACCTTTTAACTGCCAGAATAACGTTTTGCCCCCCAAAGCCAAAGGTGTTGGACAAAGCAACATTTACCTTTGCTTCTCGGGCTTCATTAGGCACATAATCAAGATCACATTCAGGGTCAGGGGTTTCGTAATTTATAGTTGGTGGAATGATCCCACGGTTCACGGTTAAAACAGCAGCAATAAATTCTACGCCGCCCGCAGCCCCCAATAGGTGGCCGGTCATAGACTTAGTCGATGACATCGCCAAAGAATAAGCCTGCCGGCCAAAAACGGTTTTAATTGCCATGGTTTCAAATTTGTCATTCAGGACAGTTGATGTCCCATGGGCATTAATGTAATTCACATCTTGAGGTTCAAGGCCGGCATCATTAAGGGTGGCTTTTATGGCCCTGGCCGCCCCTTCTCCCCCAGGGGCAGGGGCGGTTATATGATAGGCATCACCGCAAGAAGCATAACCGATCACTTCAGCATAAATATTGGCTCCCCTCAAGTTAGCATGTTCAAGAGATTCCAGAACGACTATTCCTGCCCCTTCACCCATTACAAATCCATCTCTGCCGGCATCAAAAGGACGAGAGGCGCCTGTTGGGTCATCGTTCCGCGTGGATAATGCCTTGGCCGCACAAAAACCAGCCAGCCCCAGCGGGGTAAGAGCTGCTTCTGATCCACCGGCAATCATTACCTCAGCCTCCCCGAGCTGGATGAGCCTGAAGGCATCCCCAATAGCCGTTGTCCCGGTAGCACATGCAGTAACTACAGCCGAATTAGGCCCTTTTAATCCAAAATAGATGGATATCATCCCTGCCGCCATATTAATGATCTCCATAGGAATAAAGAAAGGAGATATACGGCGGGGACCACGGTTAAGGAGAACCGTATGCTGCTGTTCAATTACATCTAAACCACCAATGCCGGAACCAACTATAACTCCGATTCGGTCTCGATCTTCTGTGTCAAGATCAAGGCCCGCATCTTCGATGGCTTGAGTCGCTGCGGCCAGGGCAAACTGAGTGAACTTAGCAGTCCGCTTAATATCTTTTGTCTCAAGATAAGTACCCGGATCGAAGCCTTTTACTTCACCCGCGATTTTAGAAGAATAATCATCAACCGGGAAATGAGTAACCCGATCTAGGCCTGATTTCCCCTTGATAAGACCATCCCAGAATTCTTCAAAGGTGTTCCCCAGAGGAGTAATTGCCCCCAGGCCGGTAACTACTACCCTATGTTTTGTATTCATAATATAGCTTTTAAGATCTGGTCAGTAGCAAGTTCTCCATAAGTGCTTGATTTTTCGACACTTAAGTTTTTCGCAGTTCAGACGCAATCGCGTAGAGAAAAGGCTTTAGTTTCAACAACTTACAGAGTATTCATTCTGGGAAAAGCTGAGAACTTACTGCTGTCCAGTTAAGATAATGTTTTTGGGGTAAGCGAACTCAAGACAGGTTGTTCGACTTTTGGAGTTAATCCTTTAGGATTTCATTAGTTATAAAAGGCTAAAGCCTAAACTCCAATTGATAGCCAACCCCAAAATCTTTTTCTTAAGCACTATAGTCTGGTGTCTGGTAGTCTGGTGTCTGGTAAACTCTTTGATAGTAGCCTGCCAGACACCACTCACCAGATACTTAGCTATTCCGAAGTGCGCTCCTTAATATAAGTTATCGCTTGACCGACTGTGGTAATAGATTCAGCATCCTCATCAGAAATATCCAGATCAAATTCCTCCTCTAATGCCATTACTAACTCAACTGTATCCAGAGAATCTGCTCCTAAGTCTTCAACAAAGGAAGCAGCAGGAATCACCTTGGATTTATCCACGCCAAGCTGGTTAGTAATTATCTCCTTCACTTTCTCTTCTACATCCATTTATTTTCACCTCCTTTAGATTTAAGTTTACATTACCATTCCTCCATCAACGACAATGATCTGCCCGGTAATATAGGCAGCCCACGGACTTACCAGAAATAAAACAACCCTGGCCACGTCCTCGGGTTCTCCAAACCGGCCCAAAGGTATTTGAGCCAGCAAATCTGACTTGACAGCCTCCGGCAGCCGATCCGTCATTTCAGTCTTGATAAATCCAGGACATACGGCATTGACATTTACACCCCGTGAAGCTAATTCCCTGGCGGCTGATTTAGTCAGGCCAATCAAGCCGGCCTTTGAAGCAGCATAATTAGTCTGACCGGCATTGCCTCTCAAGCCGATAATGGAAGAGATATTTACTATCTTTCCTGAACGCTGTTTCATCATAAGTTTGCCCACAGCCTGAAGACAATTAAAGGCTCCGGTTAGATTAACATCAATTACCTTCTGCCAGTCCTCTTCTTTCATCCTTACTAAAAGACTGTCAGCCGTAATCCCGGCATTATTTATTAGTATATCGATAGAACCAAATTTGTCAAGCACCTTTTTCAGCATTTCACTCACTGATTTTGAATCAGCCACATTACAACCAACAGCCACAGTTTCTGTGTTAGTAAGTGAGGCTATTTCTTTAGCTGTAACTTCGGCCATAGAACTGTCCAGATCAGAGATAACACATTTAATCTCCTCTTTAGCTAAGGTAAGGGCAATGGCCTGACCGATCCCCCTTGCCCCACCGGTAATGATGGCGGTCTTGTTCTCTAACTCTTTCATGGATTTATTCCCTTCCTCGCAGTTGTTAGACGCTTGAGCCTTGGTCATCGTTTGGGCAATGGGATCAATTTTGTAGTGGTCGAGCTTGCTCGACATTACGGCAAAGCAAGCTCTGCAACTATAGCTCTTAAGATAAATATTTTGGGGTAAGCGAATTCAAGATAGGCTATATAACTTTTGGAGTTAATCCTTTAGGATTTCATTAGTTATGAAAGGCTAAAGCCTGAACTCCAAAGGATAGCCAACCCCAAAATCTTTTTCTTAAACACTATACAACACCCAATTTGGTCAAGCACTTTTTGCCGAAACGATGACCAAGGCCGACGCTTGACTTAGATTCTATCCTAAAACCGGGGCGATAGCCGTCCACTTAAGCAACTTGTTATGCGCTTTTCAGAATAATTTGCCGCCGGAACGGTTCAGGTTTACTGGCGCATCATTTTTACAAAAATACCAATTATTTTATTTACATTTGCAATATGATATTCAGGTCTGTCTATACAGGCCCTACCTTTCCTGTATTCAAGAAATTTCCAAGTGTTGCCAGTTGTGACAGTGCCGTATATTTTATCAATATTGTTTCCTTCTCTTTCGTTAAAAATTTCAGCGGCTATCATTTCTGCAATACACTGTCCCAGACCCGATGTCACCTGTTCGTTTTTTGCTTCGACAATTGCCGCAATAGGAGAACTCAAATAAAATTGTTCGGAAGATCTGCTCAGTATGTAGTCACAAAAACCATTCAGGTCCCTGTCTTTGTCAACATCAAAGTTTATGCCGGAAAATAGACTGACTTCATCGTTTAGATATTTCTTCAGTTCAAGCAGCACATTGGAGACAATCAGTTCGGAACGTGCTTTTTCCGTACTGATTGCCAGAGCTAGAGGGATATTGTAATTCAGTGTTGTTTTCAGATAATCGCTGACTTCGACTTCCTCGGTTTCTGAAAACAAATCTCTATTCTCTACAATATCTATCTTAAAATCTTCTTTTACTCTTTTGAGAGTATAGCTGCTGTAAGGCATATTTTCCCCTCCTTTTTGGTTTCTTCCCCCTTGTCCCCACGCTCTACGTGGGGATGCAGACTGTGACGCTCTGCGTCACATATCCATGACGCAGAGCGTCCCGGATGGGGTTCCCATGCAGAGCGTGGGAACCAGAGTACTGCTCAGGTTGTTTAGACTGTAAGTTCTTGCTCATGATTCTTTCCTACAGCCTAACTGCCTAAGTAGTTACACTTAGCAATCGATGTCGCAATATTGGGACTGTTAGGATTCACATCTAAAGTCCTGGTCTTTGGAGTTATGACCAGGTCCATATCTTCCATCGGGATTGCGCCAAGTAATACTTGATCTCCCATAACCAAAGCCCCTACAAATCCAACGCGATTCTTGAATCGAATCTCAATGGGGCCGACATATGGAACCAGCTTTTGGCTGCCATCTGCTAAAGTCACTTCCTTTTTGTCAATTCCATCCAATTCCAATTGGATCTGAATATGTACCGGGATACAAAGATGTACAGCGCCTGAATCCGCTAACGCATTAACCTCGACCGGTTCCAACTCCGGCTTTCTGGGATTTTTCAGAACCAACTTTGCATTAACTAATCCCATTAGACTTAATTCCCCCTTTTTATTTGTGCAAGGCAGCTTAAGCAACGGCTGCCAAGTACTAATTACCGGTTATTAGCCCAATCTCCTTTAGATTCTCTACTCCAAAGGCCTGGACTGACCGGTCAATCCTCTTCATAAGCCCGGTTAAAACCTTGCCAGGGCCGATCTCAATAAAAGTAGTTACCCCTTCCTGTATAGCCAAGCGTATTGACTGTTCCCAACACACAGGGCTTACTACCTGTCTTATCAAAGAATCTTTCACCTGTTCCGGCTCCTTAATTGGGACCGCGCCAACATTAGTAATAAGAGGCATCTCTAAAGGAAAGAACTCAACTTGATTTAAGGCTGAAGCCAGTTTCTGCTGAGCGTCTTTGATTAAGGGAGTATGAAAGGGGCCACTAACAGATAATCTAATCACCCGTTTGGCTCCAGCCTCTTTTGCTTCAATCTCGGCCTGTTCCAGAGCAGAATTTGAACCAGCGATTACAACCTGTCCCTGAGAGTTAAAATTAACCGGCCAGACCCCTTCGTTAACAGTACCTGTGGATTGACTTACCCGGTGACAAATAGAAACTATTTCAGCTTCCCCAAGCCCCAGGACAGCGCTCATCCCCCCGCCGTCAACATCCTTTGCCGCGGCTTCCATTGCTTCCGCTCTAATCTGAACCACCTGGAGGCAATGGCCAAAGTTAAGCCCTCCTGCCGCGACCAGGGCCGAATATTCACCTAAACTGTGTCCCGCCACAAAGGTAGGCCTAAGATGGGGGAGCAATTCTCCTATCGCTCTCAGAATAGCAATACTGGTCGTAAAAACAGCCACCTGGGTATATTTGGTTTTTCCCAGGATTTCAGCCGGGCCATGAAAGCAGATTTGAGCCAGGTCATAACCCAGAACCTCACTGGCCTGAGTAAAGGCATCTCTGGCCACCGGAGAGCTCTCATAGACATCTCTTCCCATCCCCACATATTGAGCGCCCTGACCGGGGAAAATAAAAGCTATCTTCCCATTTCGGATTTCGGATTGCGGATTGCGGATTTCAAACTTGCTCATTATTAATTTGCCTGTCCCCCTGCTGCATTTCACATCGAGGCGATGTTCATCGTTTCGGCCAGTAAGACTTGCAACCTTACCTTCCCGAAAGCTTCAAGCTTTCGGGAAGGTCGCTATTGGCCAAAACGGTGAACAATGCCCACATCGAGCCATAACTCGAAACTCGAAACCTGAGTCTACCAGTCCTTGATATCCAGAACCTTCAATTTCTCGTCCTCAGTTATCTTTAAAAGGATAATCTTGCTTCGATTAATAGCCGTAATATAATTGCCTGACATAGTTACCAGTGAATCCTGACCCCGCTGGGCCAAACTATCCCTGACCGGAAATACTGTTCCCATTAAAAAACCAATCAGGAGCAATCCCCCCACCAGCAGGCTGATTTGAATAAATCTACTCATTCCATCCCCTCCTCTCTCGATTGCGGATTGCGGATTGTGGATTGCGGATTACAAATTTTTGCAACGCCGTAATTAACTGGGGACAAACAATTCCGTCTAATGCCACGCTACGCTGTGTCTCCACTAATAGGCTATGTTACACCAATCCGCAATCCGCAATCCAAAATCCGCAATCCGAAATCCGCAATCCGAAATTTATTTCGGCCATCGGAGGCAAACAGCGCCCCACGAAAGCCCGCCGCCAATGGCAGAAAGGACAACCACATCGTTAGGATTAATTCTTCTTTCTTCCAGGGCTTCATCTAAGGCGATGGGTATTGAGGCCGCCGAGGTGTTCCCATATCGGTATAAGTTGATATATATTTTTTCCAGAGGAATCTTTAATCGCTCTGCCATAGCTAAGATAATGCGAATATTAGCCTGGTGTGGGATCAAAAGATCGACCTTCTCCTCCGGAATACCGCTTTCGGCTAAAACATGGCGAACAGACATAGACATAAGTCTCACTCCAAATTTAAAGACCTCATTTCCCTTCATCTTCAAGTAATGCAAGCCGGCCGCAATAGTTTCCTGCGTAGCTGGATTTCTTGACCCTCCACCAGGCATCTCGATCAGATCAGCTTCTCGGCCATCTGAGTGGAGATGAGCAGCTAATATCCCATAACCTTCTTCACAAGGGGCAAGAACAACTGCTCCAGCCCCATCACCAAAGAGGACACAAGTGCTGCGATCTGTCCAGTCAATAACGGCTGACATTACTTCCGTGGCACAAATAAGAACGTATTTATATGTCCCGGCAGCAATAAATTGTCTGCCCACCTCCAGACCGTAGATAAAACCCGAACACGCGGCTTGAAGGTCAAAAGCAATGGCCCTTTTGGCTCCAAGTTCACGTTGGATAAGACAGGCTGTCGCCGGGAAAAGCATATCAGGGGTCATAGTCGGAACGATAATGGCATCTAAATCAGCCGGCGACAGCCCTGCTTTCGCCAGGGCACGCTTTGCGGCCGGAAGCCCTAAAGCAGAAGCAGAAGTTCCAGGTTCGGCTATTCGCCTTTCCTTGATACCGCTTCTGCTCGTAATCCACTCATCTGAAGTTTCGACCATTTTTTCCAGATCAGCATTGGTTAAAACTTTATCGGGAAGATGTCGTCCGGTTCCAATTATAGCCGCATTTGTCATTATTGTCTTTGCCTTGATTATCAGTAAGCGTTCACAGGTTCCCGGTTCAACGTTCAGGGTTGTTGCGTCTTTCGCCGCTTTTCTCAACTGTGAACCGTGAACCCTGAACCCGTGAACGGTTACTATTTGACTTCCTTATATTGGATTTTATCTTCTACCAGTTCAGCTAAAGCAATAAAATTAGGCTTATTTATTTCTGGTTGAACTGCAGTTCCTGCTCCGGCTTCAACTTGACATGCCCTTTGTGCTACTAATGTTAGCAAATAATATTTATTTTGTGATTTAGAGAACAATTTTTCCATTTGCTCTATATTCATGATGTCTTTTACCTTACCCCTTTCTTGGCCTTGTTCATCGTTTCGGCCATTTAAAAATAGGAAGTAAGAAATGCGAAATAGGAAGTACATCAAGGTACTGCCCATTTCCTAATTTCCCATTTCCTATTTTCGACTTGAATGGCCCAAACGATGAACAAGGCCCTAAATCACGCCGTCCCAAATATCAAAAACCATCCGGTTGATATTGCATTTTTCAGCAGCAATAATTGCCTTAAGCTTATTTACTGTCTCATCAATCTGATGGTTGACAAGGTAGTAATCGTAACAGGAAGCATACTTTAACTCTTCTTTAGCCCCCAGGAGGCGTTTGTTAATTGTTTCTTCATCATCGGTCTTGCGGTGTTGAAGACGAAGTTTAAGTTCTTCCAGAGAAGGAGGTATAATGAAGATCAATACTGATTCTTTGTACTTATCTCTTATCTGGATACCACCCTGGACGTCTATATCCATAACCAGAACTTTCCTCTGGGAGAGAGATACTTCTAAAGGAGCTCTGGGTGTGCCATAGTAATTCCCATGCACGATAGCCCATTCGACAAGTTCCCCTTGCCGGATTAAGGTCTTAAATCTCTCCTCCGAGACAAACTGGTAATGTTTACCTTCTATTTCACCTGCTCTGGGTGCCCGGGTAGTAAAAGAAATAGAATAGGTTATATCCGGGGAGGAGGAAATAAGCCGATCACAAACAGTAGTTTTCCCTGTCCCCGAAGGAGCAGAAATAACAAGAAGAAGACTGGTCATATCTTGATGTCCTTTTTGCAACTAATCAGACGCCAATCTCTGGGCCATAGTTTCCGGCTGGACTGCTGATAATATGACGTGATTGGAGTCAGCAATGATAACTGCTCTCGTGCGACGCCCATAGGTAGCATCAATTAGTCTCTTCTCCTGTCGGGCATCCTCCTTAATTCTCTTAATAGGGGCTGATTCCGGAGAAACAACGGCTACCACCCGGGAGGCGACCACAACATTTCCAAAACCAATATTGATCAGCTTTGTTTTCATTTCAGACCTCCTTGTAATTGGTAATCGGTGTCTGGTAGTCTGGTGTTTGGTAGCGTGGGGATTACCGTAACCGTTCACGGAACGCTGAAATTAGAAATTAGAAATTGGAAATTGAGCCTTCATATTTGTTCCACTTGTCAAAGTCGTACCAGACCATATCTGATAACTCTTCGGATAGACTCGCTTCATCTTTTTCACCAATTTCTAATTTCCAATTTCTAATTTCAAGCCGTGAACGGCTACGAATTACCAGACCACCAGACACCAGTCTATTCCACGTTTTGGAGTTGTTCTTTTATCTTCTCTAACTCGTTTTTTGCCTTGAGCATAAGCTGAGTTATCTTTAAATTTGACGTCTTAGCAGAAATAGTATTTATCTCTCGGTTTACTTCCTGCGACAGGAATCCTAACTGACGTCCCATAGGCTCCTCTAAGCTTAAAGTTTCTTTTATTTGTGCCAGGTGGCTTGAAAGTCTGACCAACTCTTCAGTGATGTCGGATTTATCGGCCAAAATGGCTACCTCCATAGCTAACCTGGCCTCATCCAATTCTTGACCAGGCATAATAACAGAAAGCCTTCGAGTAAGCTTTTCCCGATACTCATCTACCACCCCTGAAGCAAGGACATTTACGGTTGTTATTATCTCTTCTATCTCACTCACCCTGTTGCTTATATCCAATACTAATTCTTTCCCCTCCTTAGCCTTCATTTCAAGCAGTGAAATAAGGGCCATATCTATCGCATTCTTAAGGTTTTCCCAGGTAGAGTCAAGATCAATATCAGCCCTCTGAATAGTGATAATATCATTCAGGTTCAGGAGATGAGATGCCTTAAGGTCATTTTCCAGATTGAGAGAGGCAGACAATTGGTTGATGGCACTAAGATAAGCCCTGGCTGCTTCAAGATTAACAGTTACATCCCTTTTTGCTTCAACGGAAGCCTCAGTTCTAATAAAGACAAAAACTCTACCACGGGCAATCTTCTGCTTGATATATTCCCTGATTTTATCTTCAAGGATATTCAACTGTGATGGCAACTTGACCCCTATTTCACAGAACTTATGGTTTAGAGACCGTATCTCGCAGAAGAAATATTCATTACTACCCTGACCAAAGCCGGTCATACTGTTAGCCATTAAGTACCTCCTTATATACTCGACACTATAGACTTCATGAAAAAGATTTTGGGGTTGGTTATCCTTTGGAGTTTAGGCTTTAGCCTTTCATAACTAATGAAATCCTAAAGGATTAACTCCGAAAGCTACATAACCTGTCTTGAATTCGCTTACCCCAAAATATTTATCTTAAGAGCTATATTATAAATTGAGCGTAACTACTCAGCCACCAGATATTGTTTTTGAAACTTACAGAACACAATATATTGTGGTTTGTCTACTTTTATAGGTTACATAGAAAGCCATTCTTTAGGAATTTTAGCTAACTTTTAAACATCTGACCACAATATGTTGTGGTTCTAACAGTTAAGACTACTATATAGAGGCTGAGTAGTTACAATTGAGCTTTAATAACGTGGATTTCGACAGGGGGCCATCTGTTTTTGTTAATTTTTAAGCCTATGAATAATCAGTGCTTAGGGTATCTTGCGACATTCTGGCCAATCGTCTACAATGCCCCCCCAATGCCCCAAAAACTCGTTTTTGACCTCGCAAAGCCCATTTCTGAAATTTTCGAAGGTGAACCTAAAATCCGCAAGACGAGTATCCATAGGCGGTTAAAAATTAGAATTTTTCTGAAAAGGGGTGTCGAAATCCACGTTAGACAGCTACGTGTAGGTCTATTATCTCTTTTTTCCGGGGGTCAAACCTTTTAATTGGTTTAGCCGGCACACCAGCCACTAAGGTAAAGGGAGGGACATCTTTATTAACCACGGAACCGGCGGCGACTACTGCCCCCTGGTGAATAGTCACTCCCCCCAGGATAGTACAGTGGCATCCTACCCACACCCCATCCTCGATAGTGGTAGGATCGGCCATAGCCGTAAATTTAGGATCAAAAGGACGATGCGTACAATTCATAATCATTGTCCGGGGGGCAATCGACACATTACGGCCTATCTTAACCGGGGCACAGCAGCCTAAAAAGCATTCAGCCTCAATCCTGGAATTATCGCCTACTTCTAAATTAAAGGGATAAAGAATATTCACATTAGGCCGGATGATTACATTTTTCCCGACCTTAGTCCTGAAGAGTTTGAGTATTTTAGGGTAGAGTTTTCCGGGGATAACAGGAAATGACCTGATAGTAAGCTGGGTAATATGCCAGAGATATCGCGAAAGACGGGATCTTTGGCACTCTAATTCCTCCGTATAGGTATCATCATAATTTGACAGATCAAGACTCATTGTTTACTCTTATGATTGCGTTATGGGCTAAGGACTCACCCTCTTTTCCTGGCGGCAATCAATACTCCGCATCCTTCTTTGCCAAGATACATAGAATTACGGACAAATTGGGCGAACTTAGTCCGAAATAAACGCCAGAGATATTTTCTCAGAATAAGTTCAATTGTGATAAAAAGAGCGCTGTTAAAGAGCCGGTACATAACAACCGCCTTATAAGGAAGAAACCTTTTGCATTCGACCATCTCCATGTTGTTTTCTTTCAGCATAGTTTCCCACCTTTCAACCGGTAAGAGAGCGATATGATACATCCTCTCATTAAGCCTGGCTGCATCCTTAGGCCCAAAAAAATCTTCCAGATAGCGAGTAAAGTCATCTGTGTAGGTGGTGAAGACAAATACTCCTCCCGGCGACAGAACCCTGGAGATCTCTTTCAGGAGAGAATTAGTGTCAGGGATATGTTCTACCACAGAATTAGCCAGGACAGTGCCAAAACGAGCGTCATCGAAAGGAAGGTGCTTACTGGCATCGGCCTGCTTCAGTTCTTTATATATGCCTAAAGGTTTTACTTTTTCCAGAACATCGTCATCCAGGTCAATCCCGGCTTCAATATTGGGTAGGATCAGGGATGAGAATAAGCCGTTTCCACACCCCAGGTCCAATACTGGCGGAGAAAAGAAGTCTTTAGCTCTCAACAGCATATTCAACTCCATAGCGCGGCCTCTGGCCGCAACCAAACCAACTTGTAACCATTCACCACTAAGACACAAAGACACAAAGGGGACAGAAAGCAGTAGGCAGCAGGCAGCAGGCAGGTAAATCTGCCCCCTACCCTCTGCTCACTGCCTTTTGCCCTCTGATTGATTAATCTTGGTGTCTTAGTGTCTTGGTGGTGTGAACGATTACCAAAATCGTAACATTCTCGCAGGCAACGCAAATGTTGCGAAGTAATAGTATACAGCGCGGCAAACTTAAACCAAAGGAGCCCAAATAGGCGATCTTCAGGCTGTCGTCTTCATCAATCACTTCGTAGAGTTTGTCCAGCGCTCTTCGCCAAATCTTAGGCTTTATAATTCTGGCTATGGAATAAGCCATACTGTCAATAACTCCTACGGTAACACCAAATATCTTCATCAGCCACATTAAAATTTCCTCCCCTAAGGTACTAAGAGCCTATCCCAAAACTGGTAATCGCAGGCTTTAGCCTGCGCAACCTAAAGGTTGCGATTACCCCGTAAATAGGTTTTGGGTTAGGCTCTTAACAGCTCTCCGATTTCTTTTCCTTTTTCAATGATCTGAAAGACAAGGTTCGACTAATAAATCCCTTGGCCTGCTGCCAATTGTGCATAACCTCGTCCCAATTCCTCATCTTGTAAATTCTCTTGAGGAGACTGGCCGGAGTAAGATAATATCCGGTATACATCTTATAAATAGCCTCTTTAAGCTCCTCTCCGGTCAGGTCTTCACAAAATGATTCCCCGATGTTGCCGTCAAAATCCCGCCAGTCATGGGGTTTATGCTTAATCATTTCATAGTAAGGACTTCCCGGATAAGGAGTCGCCACGGAAACCTGGAATTCATCCGGTTTAAGTTTTTTGAGGAAAGCAGTGGTCTCAGCAATGGTCTCCTTTGTCTCTCCGGGAACTCCGACAACAAAGGTCGCATGGGCCTCTATCCCGGCTTCCTGACACCATCTAACCGAATTCAAGGCCTGTTGGAGGGTAATCCCTTTATGAATAACCTCATCCAACATCCTCTGAGATCCTGACTCTACCCCAAAGACCACCAGCCGGCAACCACAACTCTTCATCATCTTGAACATCTCCGGAGAGGTATGATCCGGCCTCATCTGGCAAAGCCAGATAATATCAAGTTTTCTGTCTATAAATCCCTGGCACATCTCCATCACCCGCTTAATACTTACATTAAGGGTGTCGTCATAAAGGTATATCTCTTTGGCCCCGTATTTTTCTTTAAGGTGTTCAATTTCATCACATACACTGGCTACTGACCGGAGCCGGACTTTGTTCCTGAACATACCGCCGGGCCAGACACAAAAGACACACCTGCCCGGACAACCCCGGCTGGCAAAGAGCTGAAAGTACGGGGGATAGTGACACAGTTCCTGCCGGTAGTTGCGCTGATCGATCAGGTCACGATCCGGAAAAGGGAGGGCATCAAGGTCTTTAATCAAGGGACGGTCCGGATTAGCGACTACCTGGCCGTTTTCTTTGTAAGTAATACCCAGTACCTGGCTGAAATCACCTTTATCTCTAAAGGTAGTCGCGATTTCCTTTATCCCCATCTCCATCTCACCCCTGACAGCAAAATCAATATAGGGGCTCGCCACCAATTCCTTGTGATAATAACTCGCATGGAAATCAACTATAACAATTGCGGTGTCAATTGTCTCCTTGATATGTTGAGCAATCTTAAGATCATACTCAATTGAGGGAGTGGATACCTGAAGGACTATCATCTCAGGGTTTATTTCTTTCACCTTCTGCATAGTCTCTTCCAGAGTAAGCTGTCCTACCATGGCATCGATAAGGAAAGTCTCAAACCCTTCCTGCTTCAAAACAGCCGCGGAATATGCCAACCAAATAGGATAAACCTGGATAGTCTCATCCTTGGCAAACTTCCTCATCTTTCTCCCCGGCCATCGGTCAACCCTGACCAGAAAGGTATCTTTTTCCGCCGGGTCATCCGGCCCATTTAAGATCAGAACCTTCATCTATACTACCCCCTAATCAATTTAGCAATTAACTTGACAATGTTATTTGAATTGCCCCGTAACTACCCAGCCGCTAAGAAACTATCTCAATCAAAGACAAATCGTCCTTTGCATCTGTCCCACAGCCATGCAAGGCACGGACAAGTTGAATTAGTCGCAAAAAGTTTATTAAAAGTAAAGCAATATTTCGATTGAGATCTGTGTTTATCGGCAGAGTTACGTATTCGTGATTGTATCCTTGAACACTTAGACTTTTCGATTTCGTTATGAGGTGCCATTTCAACGCACCTCCATATTGGTATCAATTGCCACCTTCAACAAGTCATGGTCGAAGTATTTTGCTGTTATCTTGTCCTTGGTCCTGTCTATACGGATATAACTGAAATCATTTGCCAAATCTCCGGAAATCCCGTTGTAGGCTGCTTCTAAGCATTCATAACTATGGGTTGTTCCTATTACCTGACAATTATTTTCACGGGCGGCCAATGCAATGGCTTCCCATATCTTTGGCATGGCGGAATAATGGATACCATTTTCACACTCGTCTATGATTACAATTCCATCCCCGGATGTTGCAATGGCAAGTATAATTGAAAGTAATCTTGAAACGCCCTCCCCCATGTAAGCAACTGGGATTTTTCTCGTTAATCGGCATCGTTTCAAATCGCCCAAATAGCAGCTTTACACTTTTGAAGCGGAGTGCATGGCCGAGTTTAAATTAGGCTGCGCAACTTCTTTGGAGTTAATCCTTTAGGATTTCATTTATGAAAGGCTAAAGCCTAAACTCCCCAAAAGTGTAAACCGATCTCCAACGATTTCCAGGCTGAATGAAACGATGCCCGTTAATCCAATATCTCCATGGATCAGAGAAATGTCCCCCATTGCAACAGATGAAAGAGATTTCAAATTCGGTTCGATGATCCTCAGAAAATCGATAATTCTTTCCTGCTTGCCGATGATATCCAATTGACCAAATTTTTGAGCATCTTCCAAAGGGTTTATTGATACTCGTGCACCTAAAAAGGTGGCAGGACGTTGCTCCATATTAGGGTTATCAATATGAATTCCAATACCATCAAACCCCATTAAAAGATGGGCTGTCTGGTTTTTCATTTTTTTACTGTTATTGTTATAGATAATATCCAAGGCATAAGAAGGTTCTGGTTTCTGATCGGTTCTTATTTGCTTTGGTTTTAATCCAGGGCTTGTAATGTTAGCCTGTATCGATGAGGGGACATAGTGTGGATTAAACCTGACAGTCATTTTTTCTTCACTTTCATTTACTATGACAGAAATATTTATTTCTCTATCCAAGGCATAATTGTAAAAGATCGGCGCCCACATTGATTCTGGATTGAATGCAATTGTTTCTACCCCTCTCCATGCAAATTGCCGCAGTATCATTTGTGGGTTTAACCTGTCATAGAACATGAACAGTGCTTCCAATATGGAGGTTTTGCCTACGTTATTGCGACCGCCCAAAAGGGTAACTCTGGATAGCTTGGAAAGCTCGAGTTGTTGAAATCCCTTGAAGCCGTCAATATTCAATTTCGTAATCATTCTCATTTTTCCTTATGACGTGGATTTCGACACCCCTTTGGGAAAAATCTCGATTTTCTAAGTGCCGATAAACATTACTTCTCTGGATTTTGGGGTAACCTCCAAGAATTCCAGAAATTGGCTTTTCAGGGGCAAAACCGAGTTTTTGGGCTTTTTTGGGCTACGGTAGATGATTGGCCGGAATGCCGCAATCTGCTGTAAGTGCTGACTACTTCTAAGCTTAAAAAATAGACAAAACCGATAGCGCCCTGTCGAAATCCACGTTATGAGGGCTGTTCTTTGATAATTGTTTTCTGTAACCAGAGAGCATTCGGTAATTCGCAAGCTATTTCTACATCAAAACTTGTGTAAGGAAGGAAAAATGGGAAAGCGGGGAAAAGGGCAAAAATTTAATAGTTAAGAATAAGGATAAAGCTTAGATAGGATCAAGGTTCTTCCTTCCTGACTTAATCCTCACTGTTTAATTTTGAGTTCCTTTCCCCTTTTTCCCTATTTCCCCTTTTTCCTTTGTTTACACTATGTTATGAATTGCCGAACGCTCTCTAACCACACTAAAAAAGAGAAGAGCCCCCACTTTTACGCCTCTTTAGGGCAGGACTCTTCCCTTCGTGAATTTATTATATCATGGAGAAATGAAGAAGTCAATAAGAAATTAAATCGCAACTCAGTTTGTTTAGACTGTAGTCTGAAGGCTGTTAGTTTCTCCACTACAGTCTAAATACCTACAGCATAGCGCGGCCTCCTGCCGCAACCAAACCAAGGACACAAATGACCAAAAGGACCAAAAGCCACCCCAAATTACCGGCCTTTATGTTCATAATTCTCGCGGACAACGCAAATGTTGCGGGGTAATAGTATACCTACCTGAGTAGTTCACCCCTTCTTCTTTAGTGTCTCACCCCTTATCTTAATATTATTTTTACCAAAAAAGACATCTTTTAACCATTCCAATCCAAATTTCATCAATTCAACCTCATCCGACTTTATCCTCTCAACAACATCTTCGTCAATATCATATACTTGCAAAAACTTGGTTTCAAAGATAAAGTTTTTCAGCTTATCCACATTAGTCGAGACCATGAAGAACATTTGTAAACTCTTGTCACTTAATTCTGCGGTTGATCCTGCCGCTGACATAGTCTTTTTCTTTATAATAATGTCAATCCAGCCCTGATTCATTTTATCGTACAGGTCAACACCCTGATCTTCCCGCCATTCCCGGATACTCCACTTTTTATCTTCATTAAATCCAAGGCAATGAGGTTCCTTAACCATAAAAGAGAACTCTTCTTTCTCCTTAGCTCCCTGTTTCATTAATGTGCCCATGCCTATCGGATAGGAACGGCAAATTACCGGACGGTCTTCATATATACTGCAGCCTGCCTCTGTTACAAAGGGACATCTTTTGTCTTCATCCTCACCCATCAATAGCCTGGCCACCGGCAGCTTAGTTTTCTCAAGCACTTCAGGGGTAGTATATCTCAGAAGAAACTCATCACACGAAAGTTTAAGCCTGTTCTTCATGCGAATGATGTCAAAGGGAGTCAGAACCATATCAACCTCGCGGCAGCATTGATTAAAACATTTAATCCCCTTATGACATAGAAACTTAAATCTGCTTTCAGGTGTAAGCGCTACTTGTTCCAGCTTGCCTTGTTTTTTCATAAATTTCTCCTTCAGGTGGTGTTCCGGATTAACCACAAATAGCCTTCTAACCAGAAAAGACACAAAGGACAAAAAGGACAAAAATACCTGGCAAGAACATCTTTAATCCTTTATTCTCTTTGTGCTCCTGGTGTGCTTTGTGGTTCAACCAAGACAGCGCCCTTCTTCAGGTGTAATCCGCAATCCGCAATCCACAATTCGAAATGCTTAGGCCTTTCCTAAGTATTTACCGGTTCTGGTATCGATTTTAAGCACATCACCTTCTGAAATAAAGAGAGGAACCTGAATGGTAAGGCCTGTTTCCAAGGTGACCGGTTTTGTGCCCCCTGTAGCTGTATCCCCTTTCATCCCTGGTTCAGCTCTGACGACCTCAAGCTCCACAGTAAGGGGCAGATCCACGCCCGCCATCTTCCCTTCAAGCATCTGGAGCCCAACCACCATACCCTCCTTCAAATATTTAGCTGCCTCGCCTATATCTTCCTTTCGAATTGATATCTGTTCAAAGGTTTCATTATCCATTAGATAATATTCATCGCCGCTCTGGTAGAGATACTGCATTTCCTTGGTCGTAATCTTAATTAAAGTAAATTTCTCGCCGGCCCGGAAGGTTTTGTCAAGCACACTTCCTGTTTTAAAGTTTTTCAGTTTAGTTCGGACAAAGGCCCCTCCTTTCCCTGGTTTAACGTGTTGGAATTCTACAATAGTATAGATGGTTTTGTCAACCTCAATATTCATACCGCTTTTGAACTGATTAGTTGAAATAGTCATTAATCGTTCCTCCCTTCTCAATTTCGGATTTTGGATTGCGGATTGCGGATTGGGATACATTCCGCAGATTGCAATCCGGATTCGGCACGTTTCGCAATCGATGCCGTCCATTCATAATACAATTAACTCCCTGGGCAGTTGATCGGTCAGGATTTCATATCCATCTTCAGTCAACCAAACCATATCTTCAATCCTAATCCCGCCAAAAGAGGGTAGATATACTCCGGGCTCAATGGTGAAAACCATCCCCGATTTTAACGTTGTTTCTTTGCCGGGCTTGGAGGTGACATGAGGCTTTTCATGCACCTCTCTGCCTACCCCGTGACCCAGGTTGTGACCGAAGTATTTACCTAATCCGGCCGAATCTATTACGTTCCTGGCACCTTTATCGACTGTTGCCGAGGATACTTCAGGACTCAATAGCTCAAAGGCCGCCTCCTGAGCTGACTTTACCAGATCATAGATTTCCCTCTGTCGCCCGGATGGCCGTCCTAAACACAGAGTTCGAGTCATATCCGTAAAGTAACCCCGATAGACCGCACCCCAATCGATCACGATTAAGTCACCTGATTGTAACCGGCGTTCTCCTGACACCCCATGGGGAAGAGCAGACCGAGCCCCGGAGGCGACAATAGTCTCAAAGGCCCTTCCTGTCGCCCCTAACTTTCTCATCCGGTATTCTAACTCATAGGCGATCTCTCGTTCGGCCACCCCGGGTCGAATAAGTTCCAGGGTTTGCAGGAAGGCCTGTTGAGCGATCCCAGCACATTCCTTAATACACTGAATCTCATCCCCGGTTTTTATTAACCTGAGATCCTCTGTTAATTCTTTGCATGAGTAAAGATAAACCGCTTTTAAATGCTCACTTAACGTCTGATATTGATCCTGGGTCAGATGATCTGTCTCCACCCATAATTCTACTATCTCTTCCTTTTCTACCAGGTCAACAATGGCCTCTAAAAGGCTTTTATCCTGGGCGACCTTGACTAATTCAAACTCAGTCACTTCCTGTTCCACCTGTTCCACATACCTGAAATCAGTGACAAACAAGGCCTTCTCAGGGGCAACAATCGCCCCTCCGGATGAACCAGTGAATCCGGTCAGATATTGGAGGTTAGTCAGATGAGTAACCATGATGGTTTTAATATCACTGGAAGCCATGGCCTCTCTTAAACGATTTAATCTCATAATAATATGCACCACAGGGCCTTGTTCATCGTTTCGGCCAATAGCGACCTTCCCGAAAGCTTGAAGCTTTCG
>JASEGY010000220.1 GCA_030019105.1 bacterium
CAGATAAACAACATCTTCCATTGGGCCTGATTTATGTTGGGTCTGAGCTTGAGAGAAACGGCTACAATGTCCAGATTCGGCATCTGTTGCCAGAGGAGTTTGAGGATGCGCTGCCAGAGATTCGTGATCGCCGGCCCCTCTGGATTGGCCTTTCCGTTCTTTCTGGAATGACCACTTTTTACGCAGCCCGGCTATCGAAACGCATAAGAGATGAGATTCCAAAAAAAGGGAGAGAAAAGAAACAGCGAAAAATATGATTAAACCAAATCCATTTACCCCAAAGTCAGGATTAGAACCCAAGGTATTCATGAATCGTAAAGACGAGATCGAATTGTTCTTGGAAAGGGTTTCCAGAGGGATAAGAGGAAGCATAGATCATTTCATCATAAATGGAGAATGGGGGACGGGCAAGACCAGTTTACTTAGATATTTTAAATTGTTGGCTCAGGAGAGGGGAAATTGTGTGGCATGTTACTTTCTGGCAAGGGAATTGGACGAACGAGTCACAGATATGGAGATCAATATTCATTTAACCCAATCAATAGTGAGAAACATTCCATACGATATAAACAGTAAAAGAGGCAATTTTTTCAAGTATATAAATGGGTTAGGCATACAGGTGTTAGGTACTGGCTTTAATATCTCATTTGATGTTCCCAAAGAAAGACATGTGGACAGCCAGATATTCTTAATGGACAGCTTGATTAACATTTGGAAGGATATTAGTCCAAGGGCAAACCTTCTTGTTGTCTTAATAGATGATGTGCAAAATTACACCAAGGTTAGTAGGATCTTCACAACATTGAAGAATATACTTTCTGATGAAAAGATTATACAAGAGACAAGAATTCTGTTTGTATTAAGCTCAACTGTGCAGGGATGGATGCCATTTATGAAAGAAAACCATCCAATAGGAAGATTTTTCATTCCCAGATTAGAATTAAAGAATTTTGACAAGAGGCAAACAATAACCCACCTTTCGGTAACGTTATATAACAATTTTAATTCCAGCTATACTATTTTATGTAGCCTGAGTGATTTAGTTCCCGGTGGCGCTTTCAGCTTTCGGTAATTTTATATGACAACCTCATCTTTTGCTATACCATTTTATACTATTTCATAATTAAGATTGTTTAAAAAAATTAAGCGAATAATGGGAAATAACCTTAATAGAGAATATATTAGATGGGACAGGAGTGAGATTTAGTGATTCTGTAAAGGAGAAGATATTTAAATATACAACAGGCCACCTATTCCAGATACACAGCTTAGGAAGTTCTTTATATGATAATCAAAAGAGCGGTAAGGTAACCAATAGAGAATGGAAGAAGGGCTTTTATGAAGGACTTTTGTATTTGGGCAACATTGTATATGAAGGAATTATCCACAATTTGAGTGATAACGAGATTAAGCTTATTCGCCGGATCGAACCTTTTAAGAAATTGAGGATAAAAGATTTTGGAGATCTAAAGATGAATGGTATCCGAACCTATTTTTCCCGGTTAACTGAGAAAAATGTATTGAAGAGTATTCGCTATGGTGAGTATGAGGTGAAAGACAAATTGTTGGTAGAATACCTGAAAATGTTCTGCTAATGATAGGTGTAACAACTGCAACAAATTTTGCTTAATTTTGTTACAGTTGTTACTCTTTGGTAGTTTTCCATTTTTCTTGTTTATTCGGGGTAACGCTATACTATTACCCCGCAACATTTGCGTTGTCCGCGAGAATTCTGGAGTAATCCACAAGTGTCTAAAGTTAGAAAGTGCACTAAAGTGCCTAAAGTTGAAGAAAGCCGGCCTACTTTAGACACTTAAAACTTTAGGCACTTAAGGCACTTAAGGTTGGTTGCGGCTTCGCCGCGCTAAGATTCTGACAGCTAAATGTGTGCCTGAGGAAATGATACTTTCAAAAGCTTGTAGAGCAGGTTTAGAGGCAGTGGTGGCTTAGCATCAAAGCAAACCTCGGAAACGAGAAGGGGGATATTTTGTTTGTTACTTTTTGTAGCTTGGGAGGTTACGTAAACCGCCCCCTTCTTCCCCCGTGATCGTCAGCCCCTCTGGGTTGGTCTTTCCGTTCTTTCTGGAATGACTACTTTTTACGCAGCCCGGCTATCGAAACGGATAAGGAATGAGATTCCAAAAATATCCATTGTTTGGGGCGGACATCACGCCAGTGCAGTTCCTGATGAATGTCTTCAGGAGAGTTACATTGATTATGCCATTTGTGGCGAAGGATGCAACAAGAATATTGACAATATCATCATTTTGTGTTAGGATGCGAGTAAGTGTCGAAGGCAAAGGAAGAAGGGGATATTTTGTTAGACTATTCTCAGGGAGGATTTCATGGTATACTGCTTCCCCGAAAGGGCATTGTTCATCGTTTCGGCAAAAAGTGCTTGACCAGATTGGGTGTTGTAGTTGCAGAGCTTGCTCTGCCGTAATGTCGAGCAAGCTCGACTACTACAAAATTGATCCCATTGCCCAAGGCGTGCCTTTACCGTCTGGCTGCACCGTGTTCTGCTCCCCGCCCGATTTAAGGGAGTAGAGATACCGTCGGTAACAGAATTGCAGGAGGTGAAAACCATGTTAGCTGAACGGGTTAAAGAATGGACTATGGAATGGAAGGAAGAAGGGCTTCAACAAGGGCTTCAACAAGGACTTTGCCAGGGCTTGGAGTCAGAACAGCGTATGCTTGCACGGCAGGTAAAACGGCGCTACGGGCCGGGCATGGCTGAAACGATTAGTCCTTTGTTGCAGGGGATTAGAGAATTGAGACTACTTGAAGCCGTTGGCGAGTGGGTGATTGAATACGATGATGGCCAGGTATTTTTTAACAAATTGAAGGAAGTAGCTGGAAGATAGGGAAAAACATTAAAGAGGAGGTTTAAAAATGAGAGAGTATGAACATAATTGGTTGGCTAATCACCCAGAGATTACAAAGGAATATCGAGGTGAATATGTAGCTGTAATAGGAGAGAAAATAGTAGCCCATGGTACAGATATTGACAAGGTAATAGATAGCGCGGCGAAGCCGCAACCAACCTTAAGTGCCTTAAGTGCCTAAAGTTTTAAGTGTCTAAAGTAGGCCGGCTTTCTTCAACTTTAGGCACTTTAGTGCACTTTCTAACTTTAGACACTTGTGGATTACTCCAGAATTCTCGCGGACAACGCAAATGTTGCGGGGTAATAGTATAAAGCGGAGAAGGTTGAAGAACTTCCATTAATAGCGAAATTTCCAAAGGATGAGGTGCTGGTAGTATGATTGTTCCCCCTTTTGTATCTAAGCAGCCGACCGTAAGTATTTATAAGAAATCGTAAGAATTTAGTAAACGAATCTAACGAATTAAACGAATAAGAAATATGTCATTAATTTATAAAGACTTAAGCTACAGATTGCAGGGTTGCCTGATGGAGGTCTACAACACATTAGGGCCTGGTTTTAGAGAAGAAACTTACAAGAAGGCCTTAATCGAAGAACTAAAAAGGCAGAAGATAAAGTTTAGCATAGAATATCCAATCCAGATATAGATTCGTTAAATTCGCTTAATTCGTTTACAAGAAATCTTATAGATCTTTATGGGTGGTTACTTATCTATTCGGAAAACTTAGGAATTGTTAATCGTCCTATGGGTAATATTCTTTTCCAATATCAAAGTCTGGGGGATGTGAGATAATGAAGAAGGCAAATATCGACTTGATTATGGTTTGTGCCGGTTCTCAAGGACCAGCAGACAAACAACATCTTCCATTGGGCCTGATTTATGTTGGGTCTGGGCTTGAAAGAAACGGATACAATGTAAAGATTCGGGTATCTTCTCAATATTTCGGGGAACAGTTGTAAGTTGTAAGTTGTAGGTTGTAGGTTAAGCAGCACACCGTGGGCATTCCACCCAACTTACAACTTATAACCTACAACAGCCTAATCTACTATATTGCCCCGACTTATTGAGAAGATACAGATTCGGCATCTGTTGCCGGAGGAATTTGAAGATACATTGCCAAATATCCGTACTCGCCGGCTATTCTGGGTTTGATTCAGTCTTTTTCAGTGATGACAACTTTATGCTTGATACCTATCGTTTGGGGGATGCGATCTTAACTCATAGTCGGAGGTAATCCTCTGATCTTCCGGAGGATAGTTGACAATCAAAACGATGGTAAATCAGGATAGATACTGGGCCTACTTTGATGAAGCCTGGAAGAAGATTATCGAACGGTTCTTCCCCCAGCTTTTACGCTTCTTTGTTCCCAAGTTTTATGAAGATGTGGACTTTTCAAAGGAAGTTGCCTTCTTAGATAAGGAAATGGCGCAGCTCTCCTTAAAGAGCGTAAAAGGCGCCAAGTATGTTGACAAATTAGTCAAAGTTTACCTCAAGGATGGAACGGATCAATGGGTTCTGGTTCATATAGCATCAGGTTTGAACAGCACCGTGTAAATTGCATAATTGGAATTATATCCGCAACGGCGAATCCGCTAACTGGCTGGCTTGCTGGCTTGGACGTCAAGTTTCATTTATGCAGTTTCTAACGGGTGATCAAAGGTGATGATAGAAGTTCAAGGATATCCGGATAGCGAGTTTTCCCTTCGGATGTTTAGATATTTCTATCGGATATTCAACAGGCATGGCCGGAAAATAGTGAGCATGGCTATATTGACCGGTTCAAAGAAAGTAACCGAAGAGGAAGAGGGAAGATACAGGCTTGAAGCTTATGGTAGTGGGGTAGATTTTCGATATCTCTCATTCAAGCTGATGGATTATGATAGAGATAAATTGGAAGAAGACCCTAATCCAATAGCCTTAGTGGCTTTGGCCTCTCAGGAAAAAGAACGGGCGAAGCAAAGAGGGGAGAAGTTCAATGCCAAGCTGTATTTAATAAAGAAGTTGTATGCAAAAGGATACAAAAGGGATGAGATAGAAGGATTGTTAGAGTTTATCGATTGGGTTTTACAATTGAGCGATGAAGAAGAAGAGCTGATCGGGGAAGAAATAAAAGAATTAGAGGAGGTGAAGAAGATGCCTTATGTTACCAGTTTTGAGAGAATCGGAATAAAAAAAGGATTACAGCAGGGATTGTTGGAGGAAGGTAGAGAGATGATATTGGAGGCGTTAAATGAGCGGTTTAGGGAGGTTCCATCTTTTGTTTCTATGGCGGTAAATCAGATAGAGAACAGAGATATCCTTAAGCTTATCCATCGTCGGGCAATACGATGTGCATCGCTGGAAGAGTTTAAGCAGGCGCTGACCGAGCAAAGTTAATCTTAACAGAAATGAATGTTGGTTAGCTTGGTTCTCCCCATCTTGTTTGAGTGAGAAATCGGGATATACCTCGGCATCAAGGTAAACCCCGGGAATAATGAGGAGGGAAATATTTTGTTTGATACTGCTTGTAATTTGAAAAGTAGCGAAATTAGGGGTTTTCCTTATCCAATATCAAAGTCTGGGGAATGTGAGGTAATGAAGAAGGCGAATATTGACTTGATTATGGTCTGTGCCGGTTCACAAGGGCCGGCAGATAAACAACATCTTCCATTGGGCCTGATTTATGTTGGGTCTGAGCTTGAGAGGAATGGCTACAATGTCCAGATTCGGCATCTGTTGCCAGAAGAGTTTGAGGATGTGCTGCCAGAGATTCGTGATCGTCAACCCCTTTGGGTTTGATTCAGTCTTTTTCAGTGATGACAACTCGACTTTTTGCCGGACTATCATGAATGGAAAAGAAAAATGAGAGAAATTTCTAATCAAATAATCGATGAAATCGTTTGCAGGATAATTCACTCTGCAAAACCAATCAGAATTATTCTTTTTGGGTCTTTTGCCAGAGGAGACCAGACAGAAGAAAGCGACATAGATATTCTTGTTATTGAAGATGAAGTAAGGTCCAGGCGAAAAGAGATGGTCAGGATTCGTCGAGCATTAAGAGATATGAGGGTTCCGGTTGATATTATTGTTGCTTCCAGGAAACAGATTGAGGAGTATGGCCAAATATATGGTACAGTTTTGTTTCCAGCCTTGCAGGAAGGAAAAACGCTTTATGTCAGATAACTATCCGGAAGGAAAAAGATTAAAGTTAGCCAGAGCTTCTCTGGTGAAAGCAAAGCAGGACTTGACTGTGCTTTTAGAAACTGGTAAATGATGAAGAAGTTGCGGATGAGATTATTGGTTTTCATGCTCAACAGACAGCAGAAAAGTCCATTAAGGCAATCCTGATATGGGAAGGAATTAAGTTTCGCAAAACACATGATTTGAGTGAATTGATTGATTTATGCTTAGCGCGGCCTCTGGCCGCAACCAAACCAATTTTGGATTGCAGATTGCGGAT
>JASEGY010000221.1 GCA_030019105.1 bacterium
TTGCAATGCACACGAAATTATGAGAAATCTTCCTTTAATGATTTCAACGGGTTATGTTAGATGAAGATCATTTGTCAGGATCTCTGACGCTCAAAAATCAAGGGTATCAGTTTGAGCATAATTTTGGTCATGGGGAGAAAAACTTGTCGGTGGTTTTTGCGCTATTAATGATGTTAGCATTTTTGGTAGATCAGGCTCAACAGCTTGGCTGTCGGCTATTTAAAGCCGTTTGGAAGAAACAAGGAAGTAAAAGAAGCCTTTGGGAGAAGATGAGAGGTTTATTTCATGATTTGGAATTTGATTCGATGGAAAATCTTTTCAAAGCCATGCTTTATGGATATACAATAGAAGGGTTAGTTATTCTTGAAGATTCATCTTAATAACTGCTGCTGGGTAGAAGGCGTTAGAAACTTTGGGGCGGAATAGAAGGTCTATTTTTCAACACAGTCGCTGTTTCAACTTTAGTTTGATTGTGTGTAGTGTGGAGGGATAGGTGTGTCCTTTTTAGGGATATTTTCCTATGAGCAGTCAAAATTTTGACCTGCACTTTACTATTTTTTACTCCCTAAATGTTAATAATTGAGTGAAAATTTCATAGACAAGACAAGAAATAGGGAAACGAAAAGCAAGCGGGAATTGCTGGGACATCAGGGACTTTCTCGTATTCCGGTCGAAAGATGTATTCATCAAAGGATTGGGCCAGGGAGTCTTTAGAAATACTGAAGACTTCGATCCGGATATTCTCCGCCAGGCCGGCTCGGCCCGCCAGGCCGGCTCGGCCCGCCAGGCCAGCTTGGCCCGCCAGGCCGGCTCGGCCCCGGAAGTCGGTCCGGTCAACGAGGAATTTCAGTCCCCGCCATGCGGATTCCAACCGGTGAAATTCAGGATGGTGAAGGATATCATTAACCTGCGCACTTAGAGTGGAATCAAGGTCAGCAATTATTGCAGCCACTGCCTGGTCATTCACCTGTTCCCCAGGCTGTTGCGGATGCGCGATGAGGGAAACCAGGATAGAACTTGGGAATGGTGTGGGCTTACTTATTGCCTCCGGCACCTCGACCATATCGAAGAGTGTGTCGAGAGCATCCTTTCTTTCTTCTGATGGTGACTGCTTAATCTTAGAGGGTTGAGAAGGCGCTCGAGACGACGGAGTCGCTACCGGCGATGCTGACAGAGCTATCTGAATTTGCTCCAGCAGCGCCGAACTGCCTCTCCACTCAGCGAGTTGTTGCTGAACCTCACACCGCGAAACCTTTCGGTCCCGCAAGCCAACCAGTAGTTGCCTGATTTTCAATAAATCCTTTAGCTCCGGCACCTGCTCAACAATAGCTTCCGGCCGAAAGGACTTGATATTCTCAAGGGACAGTTCCACAAGCAGGTCTTTGGGGGTATCAGCCAGCCGGGCCGAGCCGGCCTGGCGGGCCGAGCCGGCCTGGCGATTCGGTATCTTCAGAACAACTCGAAGCTTGAATTGTTCCATTACCTCGTTGAAATTATCTTTGTTAATCCGGGCACGCTGAAGTCTGTCAGGTGAGATTCCGGTTTGAATGTCACGTGGGGCCGAGCCGGCCTGGCGGGCCGAGCCGGCCTGGCGGGCCGAGCCGGCCTGGCAGGTCAGTTCTGACAAAACAAGCAACTTCAACGGCACAGGATATATTTGACCTTTACCGTCAAGCATCTCAATAGTAACCCGCGATTTATTTTTATCCCCGGTTGACATCTTTTCACCTCACATGCCGTAATAGGTATCTTCTCAATATTTCGGGGGGCTTTTGTCAGAGCCGTGTTCGTGTTCGTTGTCCGTGTTCGTAAGAAAAAGAGCAGACTCGGCAGAACCCACGGACACGGATAACGGACACGGACACGAATTAGGTTCTACCTCATCCCTCATTTAGCTGAACGCCTACAATATATCACAGCTTACCAGGAATGTCAATAAAAATCAAGGCTCTTACCAGGGCAATCAGAAACCGGGTTTCTTCAAGAAACCTGGTTTCTACCCGCAAAATAGGAAGTAAGAAATGGGAAATAGGAAGTACATCAAGATACTTCCATTTCCTAATTTCCCATTTTCGATTTTCGATTTGAGTGGCCGAAACGATGAACAAGGCCTACTTTAGCGTAATGACAAACACCTCAGCCTGGTCATCTCCCGGATGGCCGCCAAAGATTATCCTGGCCGGAAAGCCGTCAACCTTTACGTAATAAGAATCCTCCGGTCCCAGTTTATTCTGCACAGCCCAGGCTGTGAATTCAGTCTCACCCACCTGCGCCTTCATGTCCTGAATAGGGTACTCAAGGACCGTGCGGCTGGGTATTTGACCACGAGGGCCTACCCCTTGATGAGTGATAACGGCCTCCTCACTTACTCCAAACATGATACCCATCCAATTCTCCTCACGGGGGCCGGGCCGGCCTGGCGGGCCGAGCCGGCCTGGCGGGCCAATCTCAAACCACTGGCCAAAGTGAGGATCAGCGTGGATATTTAGTCTATATTCGGGCAATTTCACCTTTTTGGAACCAAAGGCCGCCGCAACTACTTTAGCCGGCCAACTTTGATCGGTAGTAGAAATGAACTCAACAGACTGCATAGTTGTAGGCATCGACTCTGGGACAGGGATAAAATTTAGTCCAAGACAGATAATGGGAAAAGATGCCCCGCCAGGCCGGCTCGGCCCCCGGCCCTCTCGTACCATGAAAGTAACAAGGGAAAGTCCGTATCTGTTAGACGGGCTTTCAAAATTTTCCTGGAGGCCGGCTATCAACCACATATCGACCTTTGAAATATCCAGGAGAGCTTCTCCCAGACCTTTCCAGGCTATTTTATCTAAATCATCGACCCAGTTATTACCGCTCACTTCAAGTCCATATTGGCTGAGGGTCTTTAGCACCTGGTCAGGTTTATTGCTTGATCCCTCGCCTGGCATCCAGGTAATCCAAACTTTTTTCTTAGCCATGATTATCCTCCTTATCTTTCAGGTTGTAAGTTGTAAGTTACGCCTACAACCTACAACCTACAACCACCTACAAACAAAAAAAGAGGATGAGTCAAATCTCATCCTCTTTTAAATCTGCTAAACTCGATTATCAAACATTAATCAGCCGAGCTAAGAACAATCGCGCCGGCTGCCAGACCAAAGGCCAGGAATTGGAAGAGGTTCTTTTCCTGCCAGAAATTGGTATCCAACTCAGTTATTTTCTCTTTCTGGCTCGTCATAACTTGAGTTTGCGCAACTAATAGGGCCTCCTTTTCAGAAAGCTTCTTTTCAACAGCCACTAAGCTTTCATTTAAATAATTTGTCTTTGCCTTCAACTCTCCAAGTTGAACATAAAGGCCTTTTACCTCTGTCTCTTTATCCTTTAATTGTTTCGCCAGTTCTCCATATTCACTCTCACAACTATCCAACCCTAATTTGAGGTTTTCTATATCTTCTTCTAATCCGGCTATCTCAGCCTCTTTCTCAGCTATGGCTACTTCCTTTTCTTTCAGGATAGCTTCATTAGTTGATTCACAGGCAAGCAGACCGGCCTTTAGCTCATCAAGCACAGATTGCTTGATGGTAACCATCTTATCTCCCACCGGGACAGTAACCGTATTTCCCGGATAGATCCAGTGAGGGTCTTTAATGTAAGTATTCCCGTCATATTTCCACAACTTCCGCCAGGCATGAGGATTCCCCATGTGTGTTTTAGCTATGTCCCACATGGTGTCACCTTTCTTGATCGTGTAGACCATGTCTTTTGCCCATAATCCTGTTCCAAGGGGAGTGGTGATAAGACTCAGGGCTATGATTAGAGCTGCTGTTGGTTTTAGAATCCGCCGTTTTTCCATAGTTGGCGCCTCCCTTACTTAAAGATTTATGGGCTCTCTTTATAGAGGCCCTCCTTGACCTTTACTGGTCAATAATGATTTATTATAGCATAAAATACAACAATTGTCAACTCTTTTTTTTGGCCTTATTCATCGTTTCGGCCACTCAAGTCGAAAATAGGAAATGGGAAATTAGGAAATGGGAAGTATCTTGATTTACTTTCTATTTCCCATTTCTTACTTCCTATTTTTAAATGGACTGTGTGGACTGTGTGGACTCTATCCCGACTGGCCCAACCGATGAACAAGGCTCCTGGCATCTACCCAACCACCAGACACCAGACACCAGAACACTTACAATCAACTATCTTCTATCACTTTATTGATTAATGCCTCTTTTTCTTTGCCATCCGCAGGATAAGTAGATGTCCCCGCACTCATCGTTACTTTTACTCCCAGGTCTTGCACCCTGGCAAGACAGGTGCTTTCCAGGACGACCCGCTTCATCCTTTGAGCAGCCCCTAAAGCACCATTTTCATCCGTACCTATCAGGAGGAAAAGAAAACTGCTGTCGCTATAACGGGCAATCGGCTCCTCAACTCGGGACCTCTTGATGAGCGCTTCACCAATTTCACTTAAAAACTGATCTTTCACCTCTTTTTTGTACTTATCACCCACTTGAGAAAGATTATTCAGATTTATTCTGGCCAGAGAAAAATTCAGGTAATGCCTTTTAGAGCGACTAATCTCAGACTCCAGGATGCTGTTAAAAAAATAATCCTCTTCGTAAAGCCTGGTTACTTCATCCACAGGATGCCTGCTTCCATATTCCTCTCTTATCATGCAACACCTCCTTATGTTAAGTGGAATTTAGAATCTTTGCGGTAACTACTCCACGGCCTTGATCATCGTTTCGACTATTGGAGCAATTCTGTAGTGGTCGAGCTTGCTCGACATTACGGCAGAGCAAGCTCTGCAGCTACAAAGTGGCCAAAACACGGCAGAGCAAGCTCTGCAACTACAAAGTGGCCAAAACGATGATCAAGGCTTACTCCACTATTATCTCTTTAACATAAAAAAAGGCGCTTGTCAAGGAAAAAAGCTTCAAAACCTCATGGTAGCAGAAATATAAAAAGCATCTCTGGCTGCATCCAGATCAGAATCTTTAAGTAAATAAGCAAAATCCAGGGCCCATCTTTCCTGGCTTATACCTACGCCGCTTCCGACATAATTGTCACTTGCCCCCGCCCGAAGAGTAACAAAATCAAGCATAGTCAATTCAGCTCCAAGATGATAATCAATGGTTCTATCTCCATTGCCATGGTCTCTTTTATTATTTATGTCAGCCGCTAAGAGTAAGGTTGGATTTATCCGTAAGGCAACTCCAAAGGTAGAAATAGTATCAAGGTCTTCATCCTTAACCTCAGCGGCTAAATTTTTGACTGACAGCCCGGCTGAAAGGGCAGGATTAAACCGGTAAAGAACAGACAGGTCAAGACCGGCTCCTAAACCACCTTCCTTACCTCCCGCAGACAGGCTTAAGAGATTAAGATTGGCCCCCAGGGCTATGTCCGGATAAACCTTACGTCCAACCGAAATGGTATATATCCTTTCGGCCATGCTGTTTATCTTTATCCCACCTTCAGTCTTACTCTCTAAATCAGCGCCCTGAACAAGATAGCTGAAACCAATATGACGCTGCACAATAGCAATGTAATTCGTTTTAATGACACCATCGTACCCCTGACCGTGGGTAAAGGTCTCCTCCCGGCAAGTCATGTCCGCTAATCCGGCCGGATTGTAATAGGGGGCATTGGCATCATCAGCGATAGCCACAAAGGCCCCGCCCATCGAAAGGGGCCTTACCCCGCTTCCGTCAAATTTGAATCCGGCTGCTCTGGCCGGAGAAGCGCCGGCTAAAATAGCCATTCCTACAAGTATTGCCATAGATAGTGCTTTGATTTTTGCCATGATTTTTACCTCCATTATTACTTGGTATCCTCTTCAAATCTATTGGTGTATCTGGTTGTAAGTTGTAAGTTGTAAGTTGTAAGTTGTAAGTTGTAAGTTGTAAGTTAACCGTCACAGCAGCGAACCTGCAACCTGCAACCTGCAACCTATCAACTTACAACAGATACCCATTAAATTTGAAGAGGATACATTACTTGGTTGCTGCCACAAAAGATACGGAGAAGGACTACGATTATTACTATGACAGGGGCTGCGATTAGTTCCTCTGCTTTCGTCTTCTCCGCATCCCACAAAACCAATCGATTTCGGATTTCTGATTGCAGATTTTGGATTAAATTTTATAATCCGCAATCCGCATTCCGCATTCCGCAATCATATCGGTTCTCTGAGGTGCGGAGAACTATTGCGATCATTGCTGCGATCCTTACTTAGAACCTTGCTTCGATTTTCCCCGTACCTTAAGTGACATGGTTTAAATTGGGCCTTGTTCATCGTTTCGGCCACTCAAGTCGAAAATGGGAAATGGGAAATTAG
>JASEGY010000222.1 GCA_030019105.1 bacterium
CCGCAATCGTAACATTCTCGCGGACAACGCAAATGTTGCGGGGTAATATTATAACTGTAACTCGCGGATTGGTATCAGTAGCTACCATCGCCTGAGAGGGAAAAGGCAACCCCGCATCTCGTAAAGCATCCTGAACACTTTGAAAGGCCCGCTCTGCATCCTCATCTGCGTCTCTGACTACACCAAGGGAAATAACTGACGCAAAGTCTTTTGGTATTTGAAGCGCTTTAAGATTACTCCGTAACTGAGTTTTTCCGCCTATAGGCAAAATTTGGATGCCTGTTAGATTTAAATGGCTTATTAACGCTGAGAAAAATAGCTTTTCATCTATGCCTTCTACAACAAGTATTTTCTTTTCCTTGATCTTAATTTCTTCCATCAGCGGATATCTATCCCTATATTAATTGCGGCTGCAAGCATCTCCTGATCACAGGTTACTACACGGATGTTATCATCTATCCGGTCCAGCCGATGAAAGAGAAGTTCATACGGCCCCTCTTCCTCAAATGCCTGGTGAGCGGCTCGAATACATTCCTCGTTATGTGTGGTGGCAAAAATCTGGGTATCGAATTCCCTGGCCAAAGCGGCTATCGCCTTCCATACCTTGACCATAACCTTATGATGGAGGCCATTTTCAACCTCGTCGATTAACACTATACCTTTTGTTGCGCTAAAAATAGCAGCAGCCAAAGAAAGAATGCGCCCCATACCCTCTCCCATAAGCGGTAGGGGTAAAAGCCTTCCTATCCCAATATCACCATGCACGATTGGTTCACTACTACTACTAACTATTACGGATAAACGACGAAGACGTGGCTCAATAAGTTGGAGAATTCTAAGAACAGACTCCTGTTGACCTGCCATCTCTATTTTTCCAAAATGCTCTGCTTCTTCCTTAAGTGAATTACGAGATTGCGATGCAAGGAAAAATCCTGGACACAGTGGCGATACAGGTAGCTTTGGTTCAAAATGGAGATATTGTCCTTCAATCCAGGCATGCGCCTTATGGGATTGGCCAGAACTGGCATTGTATTCCAGGTGCAACATTTGATTGCCCCATAGGGAAATTGCCTCGTATTTATCCGGTCGATCTTCATCTTGCATCCTAAGCTTAACACTGCCGGACTCATTTTCACCAAGTCTCAGATAAAGAGACACCAACTTCTTTTCCGGATCCCTACTCGAAAGCTCAATTTTCTCTTTAGCATCAAATTTGTAGAATAGTGCTCCCCACAAGGACTCCGGATCACTGGGAATCATTTGAAGTCCTCGGATGAAATTAATTTTTGTTGTTAATACTGGGTTCGTCAACCCACAATGAAGAAGCAATGCCTCAAGCAGGGCAGTCTTGCCTACATTGTTTGAGCCGCCAATGAGGTTCACTCGCGCCAGAGGCTCAATCAAAGTATTTTTAAAACATCGAAAATTCTTGACCGTAAAAGATTCAATCATAACTTCTCACCTGCTTATCACCCGGTCCCCAACCTGAATCTCCTGCACAGGAAAGAGTTCCAGGACGCTGGCCTGGCTGCTTTTGTCCGTAACTTTGTCTACTCGAATAATAGCCACATCCTCTGTTCTGGCCCCAATTATCTCACCGCTCGAAGGAGAACCTTGAGCCGCTTCCTTGAGCAACCCCCCTACCCGGTAGACTAATAGTTCCATCCCTTCCCGTAAGCCGTGGAAATAACCTAAATCGAGGATGACGTAATCCCCTTCAACCTGGATTACCTGGCCCTGCTGAATAGGGAATTGGGCCTTTATTTCCTCTGTCAGGGCTTCGATCTCTGCCGCTGCCTTGTCTCTGGAAGTCAAGATCGTTCGGCGCAATAGCTCTTCTCCACCTGGTAGTCTAAGAAGTTTAAGATTGATCACCAGAGAGGAAAAATAAGTGTTGCTTACTACCCGGCCGGTGATAGCCAGATTCGTTTCCCAGAGGTCAACGGCCTCTTGAATAGAAATCTCATCCAGATGAGCTATATTCCCGGCCGGCTCGGTAGGACTCTCTTCTAAAAGGGGCAAATTAACCGCGACCACTTTAAAGAAGTTGGTTTCCCGCAATCTTTGCTCTAATTGTTTAAAGACAAGCCTACCCGGATCGCCCGGCAAATTAAACAGGGTCAGCACCAGCCGTCTCTCAGGAGTCACTTCCGGCAAAGTAGGCCCTGGCAGGGAAGAGACCTCGATTAACCCCTTTTCTTCTGCCGCAGGTTTTTTTTCAGATGGTGGAGGCTCTTCCACAGGGGGAGTGGGAATAAGCTCCACCTCAATAGCTTCTTTGGGAAGAGATGTTGCTTTTGTATCGTCTGCCTTTTCAGGTATCCTCCTCTTAGGCTGAATTTCGATTTCTTCAGTGGTAACCGCCTTTGTTTCAGGCTCAGAGACAGCTCTTGTCTCCTGCGCTTCTTCAGGTTGAAGCTCTATGTCAATCTTCTCAGTCACAGCAGGCTCTGCCTCACTCTCAGAGACAGAAACGGCCTCTCTCTTTAGCTCACGCATCTCTGACTCTACGACCAGTCGTTGGGGATCCGTTAGCTCTATCTGGGGCAATTCCCGGGCTAATTTTTGAGATACTGGTAATGCCGGAGGCGGGCTCTCTGAAAACAATTCCTCCTCAGTCTCGGTCAGGCTGATTTCCTCTAACGGTATTGCATCTTCCAATTCTGACGCAGGTATGAGGACTTCAGTATCAGATTCTATAGCAGCCGGGGCGCTCTCAAGTTCAACCACCACAGGCCGAGCTGCCTCTGATTTAGTCTCTTCAACGACCTCCGGCGCTTTTGCCTTCTTCAAACCGGGGGTTACCTCCTTAATTGACGGCAAAAAAGCCACGACCAAAAACAAGACCACCGGGATTAAAATATTCATTGGTTCCTCCTGTTAATGCTCATCGGGATTATCGGCAGGAAGACCCTCGCTGCGTGCTGCTTCGCACAAGGCGTTATCCGCAGAAACAAAGATAAAGAGCGATAACTCTTCTGTTCTGATCAGGGCATTCCTAAGAATAATGGCAGTAGCTAACTGGATTGCATCGTATCCTCGAAGGGGATGCCGTCTGGTCAGATCCACCCCCGCTTCCATTACTTTGTCGCTTAATGGAGTGATGATATACTCCTCATTCCGCACATCCGATAGGAATAACCACAAAGCTGCTTCGTAGTCTTCTTCGGACAACTCTTTAGTCCGTACCTTCTTGCTTAAGGCAGCCGCGATTTCTACAATTCCTACCTAGGCAAGGCAAACGGTGTTTCTCTTAGTAGGCTCAACAATAGATTTTACCCACTCGCTACCTTTTTCTGCCGCATATCGTTTGACCGCCGCGCTGCTATCGAAGTATAGTATTTAAGAAAAAGATTTTGGGGTTGGTTGTGATTGGAGTTTAGGCTTTAGCCTTTCATAAGTAATGAAATCCTAAAGGATTAACTCCGAAAGCTACATAGTCTATCTTGAATTCACCTACCCCAAAATATTTATCTTAAGAGCTATAGTACAGCATCAGTGGTTCCCCCGCAGGGCAATAATTTCTGTGGACAAAGGGACTTTAAGTTTAGCCAGTGAGGTTTCTACTTGAGCCCGGCTGGGAGTCTTCTTCAAAGGAAGTGTAGCCATCATGGTTTCTGCCAGGGCACGTTGCCTTTCGGAAGCCATAACTACTCCAGTTTGCCTGAGAGTTTGCAAGATTTTCGCCTCCTCAAGATTATCGTTCCGGCGACTCTCCAGCCACATTTGTATAGCCTCGGTAACGACGTGACTTAGCCTTTTATCCGAAGATGTCTCCTGGCGTATCCGTTGCGCTATTGTAACCGGTATTTTGATCTGAACTGTTTCCATTGACCTCTGACCTCTGACTACTTGCTCTTGTTCCCACGCTCTGCGTGGGAACTACCTCTGTGACGCTCTGCGTCGTGAACATGTGACTCAGAGCGTCACAATCTGCGTCCCCACGCAGAGCGTGGGGACGAGGAACCTGACTTCTAACTCCTGACTTCTAACCCCTGACTCCTGACTCCTGACTACTGACTACTGACTACTGTAATATACTCCCCCCTCCGGGTGCCAGCCTTCCTTTTCGTCGTCAGCTCCCCCGATATCGAGCCAGAAGTTATTCCGCAAGGGAAACCGCAACCCGAGTCCGGGGCCGTCCGGGTGGTCATATTCGAAAAGGAACTTGACCTTAGAAGTGATATAGGTTTCAAGGCCAAAGAAGCCCACAAACTCGTCCCTGTCCAGGGTAAGAAGCCCCACTCCACCAGAGAGGTCAAAAAGACCAACCGGGGTGTCAAGTTCATAATTCAATAGGGCCATTACCTTGAGCAGTTCTACTCTCTCGTCAGGGTAGATATTGTGAAGAGAATAGAGTAAATCTAAAGCCAGACGATTATCCTTGCCAACCCGGTATCTGGCTCCGATGCCAAATCCTTCGGCCCTAAGTTCCAACTTATCTAAAACACCGACGTCAACAATTACGCCGCTGGGGTAAGAAAGGCCGGTAAACAAGCCGCTTTTCTCCTGAACATAAGGCTTGTTGACGGAAAGGAGCCTGGGTGAAGGAAGTCCCCCTTTAGCCACCGGCGGTAAAGTAGGGATAGCCTGGATGGGGCTGAGGTGAATATTAAGCTCATATTTTTCTCCGGTTTTAAGGATTATTCTTCTTTCGGCTGTTTCGTAGCCGGTCCTGGTCAAGGAAAGTTCATAGAGATCGGGAGGAAGATTAGGAATAAGGAGCGGGGTAGTCCCCTTCAGTTCTCCCTTAAGATAGATTTTGGCATTGGTAGGCACGGAAGTAACCAGAAGAGAACCCGGCTCAATCAATGGCCGGGCGCCTTCCTCTATCCTGGCCATAAGTAAAGATACGGTCAAAAAAGCAGCTGGCAAAGCCCGCAGGGTAATCTTTCCGGCCAGGCCGCCGTAGCCTTCCTTAATAAGCTCCAGTCCGTAGGCCTTGGGTTCCGGATTTTTAATAATAAGCGGTGAAAGCCCGACCAGTCTGGCATCAAGTTTTACCTGAGCAGAAGAGGGATTAGAGGTAATAATGAGGGAGTGCGGCGGCGTAGACGGTTCTCCTAATGTGGTCAGCCGCTTTCTGACCTGATCCCCCTGAATCAGGCGGTCGGCTGTCCTGGTGACCACGATGGCTTCAGAACGGTAACGGTAAGTCTTTGAGACCTGAAGTTCAGCTATCTCGATTCCTGCCCGCAGGGCAGTAAATTGTGAGCCAATCTTTACCCCGTGATAGGTGCCCAGGTCAATAATTACCTCTGAGCCGCTGACTATCCGTTCAATCGAACCGGATAAGGCGTAGGCATCCTCAAAGAGGTCCAGTATCCGCCTATCCATGCCGGCCAGGTTTGTTCTTTCAGTGCCAATAAAGGAGGCATTAATCAGGAAGGAGCTTGATCCCCCCGGCCCACGGATTTCTTCATAATCTCCTTTAACCAGAATATCTGCCTCTAAGATCTTACCCAGGATATTAGCTATCTCCGGGCTGAGTTCACCCATAATCTCCTGGGTTCGGGCCGTTACTACCCGCTGGACTACCTGCCGGTCGATCAAGGTTATCCCGGCCGCTGGAAAGAGGTCGGTAAAAAGCTGGTTGACCGCATCCTGGCCCGTCAGGCTGGGAACCTCACTCTTGTCCTCAAAGTCCAGGACAGCCATGTCAGCCGCCCCGGCTAATTGGGGCAATAATAGTAACGACAAACAAACTATGAGGGTTCTTAGCTTAGCAAACATTCAAATCTCCTTTCAGCTCGCTAAAAGGACGCTATCTCAACAGTTTTGTATTATATTCCATCCAAATGGCAAAGTCAAGGAAAATCTCAGGGCAATTGCATCAAAATTAAAGCTAAAGCCTAAGAGAATGAAATTCAAATACTTGTGTAAAAAAGGAGAAATGGAGAAGGTTGGAGAAAGGGAGAAGGGAAATTGACTATAATTGATCAATAAGTGATAGTTTTCCCCGATTCTCCCCTTTCCCCACTTCTCCTTCTTTACACATTTTAATTAAGAATTAATTTGATGCGATTGCCCTGAGGAAAATCTCACTAAAATAATTCGCCCTCCAAAATTAACATTTACCAGTTGACAATTAAGGTAAATACATGATAAAGTGTAACTCAACTGACGCAATAATAAGGCGATGTTCATCGTTTCGGCCATTTAAAAAATAGGAAGTAAGAAATGGGAAATAGGAAGTAAATCAAGATACTTCCCATTTT
>JASEGY010000223.1 GCA_030019105.1 bacterium
GCAATCTGCAATCCAAAATTGGTTTGGTTGCGGCCAGAGGCCGCGCTAAGATTATGAAGTTGCTACTCCAAGCGGTAGGATTGTTAAACCACCTAAAAGTAGATGCTGGCGAACTTCGAAAGAAAAATTTCAGGAATTAGTTGTGGATAATAGAATTTGGTTTGGTCCTGATGGAAATGGTGTGCCTGCTATAAAACGTTTTTTATCTGAAGTAAAGCAAGGCACCACCCCTCTTACGATTTGGCATTATAAAGAAGTCGGTCATAATCAAGATGCAAGGAAAGAAATCTTATCTTTATTTAATGATGTTCCCGATGATTTTTCCACTCCCAAACCCGAACGTCTCCTCCATCGCATAGTCCATATTGGTTCCAACGAAGGCGACATCGTCCTCGACTTTTTCTCCGGTTCCGGTACTACAGCGGCAGTAGCTCGTAAAATGGGTCGACAATTCATCGCCGTGGAACAAATGGATTATGTAGATACCATCACTGTTGAACGTCTAAAAAAGGTCATCGGCAAAAAAGTCAAAAAAGACGGCAATCTACGTGACTAACAAAAACGCCTAAAGTTTTGGCCCTGACTCGAAGAAATCCGAGCCCCATCGGCTCGCCGACAAGCGATGCTACGCAATCCGCAGAAGCATCTGACTGAAATCCTGCAAAGGTGGCGTGATCCATGACTTTAGGTAATGTTGTTAATCACGGAGTTTCTTTTTGAGTTTGAGAAGTTCTTTGCGTTCTTTTGGACTGAGCTTCTTATAGTCTTTCAGTGAGAGGCGAATTTTACCGATATTGGTTCTTACCAGTTTATAGATATGTCGTGTGGCATGGACAAAATCAGTCAGGCGAATAAGGCTGAGTTGTATAGCAATTTGTGCATAAGCGGGTAAAAAGTCGCCAAGCAAAAAGATGGGGCAAAAGGAGACGCCGATACACTGACGCACAAGGCCTTTGATAGAAGAGGAGGATTTTTTGACACAGGCAAGACCTCTTATAAGTCCATATTCACAGATAACCAAACCGAGGGAAACAGATTTATAGAAGATTTTAGGAAAGGTTTCGTCAATGATAGCCACTATGGCCTTTTTCGTTGCCTTACACCGTGACAATTTTTTCATTTTATCTGCGGCTTTTTGGCCGATAGTGTTGGTGAATTTGGAAAGATAGCCCAAAGAAGAGTTAATGCCAAAGGCAAAGCCAACGATTCTATGTATGCTTTGCAATGATAGGCCTTCTTTGAAACGTAGAAGACAGATGAACTTGTTAATAAAGAGTTTTACAGAGGCCCTGATGTTCTTTAGAGCGATATGTTCCTCAGAAAGGATTGAAGCGCCACAATCCGGGTAAATAAATCGCTGAACAGATTCAGTATCGTTGATCAGAGATGGAATGAATTTTTTGAGAAGTCTTTTGGCCCAGTTTACAAGAGTTAACTTTCCGTTTTTGGAGATATGTGTACAACCGCAGGAGGGACAGGAAGAGGCAGATTTTAATTTGCGAAAGAATTCTATGACAACGGGTATTTTTTTGGAGTAAGCCAAACCAGAAAAGGGAGAAGGTGCTGGAACATATTGTATTTCCTGTAGATAATATCTTCAGAGATGTTATATTTGGAAGCAATGGTTTTAACATTAGAAAGCTATAGCGCTCAGTAAAATTGAGCCGGGTATGCTCAGATAAATTGAGCCACTAATAAATTTTACTAAATGTGCTATGCTCAGGTAAATTGAACAAGTTCATACGTATGAACTTTTGTAAGTACCCACAGGTGCTACACTTCCTACTTGGACTACTACTACTTGGAAAGTAAAAAAACTTTACAGGAACTTCTGGATAAGTGGCTCAATTTAAGTGAGCAAAAGTGGCTCAATTTATCTGAGCGGTATAGAACTCGCCAAGAGCTTTAGCTTGAATATCGATGGGAATATTTTTGTACATAATGACCTCTTAAATCATGTCGTAATTATCGCTAAGAGTTAGATAGGCCTCTCAATTCTTATATCGTCAAAAGGGCAGAAAACTTTTAATAAATAGTGAACAGTTGAGGAGATTAGGAGAAGTTACCTTCCGGTTTTTTTTGGAAACGAGGAAGGGATGAGAACCACAAAAGAGGTTGTGGGGGTGGCTATCAAATCTTGTGAGTGACATTAGGAAGGCAGATATATTTGCGGGGAAGGCAAGACGAGAAAAGTAGTTTTGTAGAGAAAAAATGGTATGATGATGCTATGGCCGATAATGAACTAACCGCAAGGTTTCACAGAAAATTGGACTGTTATGAACCGTCCCCAAGATTCTTCAAAAAGATTAGAATATCTATCTTTTATAGTGTCAACCCGCCTTTTTAGGGTAAAACGGTGATTGTAGCCTAATATCCAGACCTCGTGCTTTCATATCTGGAATAAGGGCAATTTCTGGACAGTCTTGATTGACAATAAGCAAGCATAGTATACAGATTTATAATAAAGTAGTCTAATGATTAGGGATTGACGGATGCGGCTGTCCAATTATTACACAACTTTCTGTGGCCAAAAGACTTATTGTCGATTTGGTGAGGGCAAAACACGAGGTCTGAATATCTTCCATGCCTCTGTTTTTTTGCCTCCGGCCATCTTCAAGGCCTGCTCAATGTAGGCCAGCTCCAGTCTGGCCAGTTCCTCATCAATGTCTATCCCTTGCTTTGCAATTTCAACGCTCATTTTTCCTGAAGCTGCCGCTTTGCCTGTGCGTATCTCATAAGATAGACCATCGGGCATAATCTCCTGGTGGTTGTAATCATGGGCAAAGAGAACCGCCCTTTCTATGGACAGCTTGAGCTCCCGCACATTCCCAGGCCAATCGTAAGACAGGAGCAGGCCCATGGCTTCATCTGACACCCTTTCAATGCTTGTTCTCCCATCTTCTTTAAGATGCCGCAAAAAATGTTTACAGAGAAGAGGAATATCATCCCTGCGGCTTGAAAGTAAAGGAAGATGTATCTCTTCCCCCTTCAAGCGAAAATACAGGTCTTCTCGAAATGCTCCATCTGCTACGGCCTTTTCCAAATCTTTATTTGTTGCGGCCACCAGTTGAATGTCTATCTTGATCTTTCTGTTTCCACCCAGGCGGGCAATCTCCTTTTCCTCTAAGGCCCGAAGCAGCTTGATCTGGATTTCCGAATCCAAATCACCAATCTCATCTAAAAAGAGTATCCCTTTATCTGCTTCCTCTCTAATCCAGCCTTCTCTAATACATTCCTTATGCTTTTTCTAATCTCCTGGATATTAACCCTTGTCTTCTGGATGAAATCAGCGGCCCCAAGCCTCATTGCCTCTACCGCCAAGTCAATGTCACCGTAGGCGGTAATCATTAGGGTGCAGATACTCTCTGCTACCATCAACAAATCTGCCCTATTTACCCCCAAATTTCTGCAAATAAACAGGGTAATTTAGCACAAATCGCCCTGTTTGAAACCCGTTTTACCCCAAATGCTTGGGTCAGTAGCGGAGAGTAACTGCACCCTAATCATTATTACAGGCAGATGGGGATAATCTCCCTGGATTTCTTTCAAGAGATCAATTCCTTCTTTATTTTGAAGATCGTTCTCGTCCAGGCGGAGATCGAGTAAGAGCAAATCAAAGCCGGAAGGGAGAAGATTTCTTGCATCCTTGCCTGACGAGGCAGTAGTGATAAAAAATCCCTCTTCAGGGCATTCTTGAGGGATTGGAGGTATTCTGGTAGCACCCCAATCAATCGTGGAGTTAATTTTCGACTGAAAGTCACCTCTGAAAAATCGCTGGATGGCTAATAAATTATGATACTTAGCTGGGCTTTAGCCAAGGGCTGAGCACTCTCGACTCTTTCAAGCAGAGATCTACATTTTTCTCCAAAATTTGCTGTTTGGGTGTGCTCCACGATTGATTGTGGAGCTACCGGTATTCTTTATCATCATCGACTATCAGGATATTGGGCGTATCTTTCATCTTAGCACCTTGTCGGCTCCGGAACAGGAAGGTTATCTTCCACACAGATTTCTAAATAGCCGGTAATAGCTTCCTTTGCATTTCTAAGTGCCTCCTCAGAAGATGCCCCTCCAGTAAAAATAGCCGGAACATCCGGCACTCTTGCACAGAAGCAACCTGGTTCTTCCGGATCAGGAAAGATATCGATTTCATATTCTTTTACTTCGTCCATAGTCTTATCCTTTCTCAAGCACATCTTTTAAAGTACTCTTTAACTCCAGGATGTTTATCGGCTTCTTCAAGAATTTAGCTACTCCAAGGTTCACGGCATCAACGGCCATATCAAAGTCCCGGTAGACACTCATCAACACCACCGGAATATCAGGAAAATTCTTTTTCGTCCATTCGAGCAGGCGGATGCCGTCCTTATTGTCCGGGTCATCTTCATCAAGCCTGATGTCTGAGAGAAGAAGGTCAATCTCAGAAGAGAGTCCCTCCTTTGCCTCTGAAAATGAAGTGGCGGTGACAACATCAAACTCGCTTACCAGGACATTCTTTAAGGACTGAAGATAATCAGGCAAATCATCGACTATAAGTATCTTGCAAAGTTCACTCATAATTATTCCTCTCTTTTTTCCTCGCCATCTTCCTCCGTCTCCCCAACCTGATACTGTTTCCTTAAATATTCGCTAACAGTGTTAAAGACATACTTAGCCTTAGCCAATGCCTCAACAGCATCTTCCCTGGCATAGCTTTTGCTGGGCATCCAGATTGGCAAATCTGTTCGCCGAAAAAGTGGGTATTCAGTCTTAGTCCCTTCCCTTTCAAGAGTCTGTACCACTCGCTTTATCTTAATAGACTCTTCCCAATCCTGATAAGCGATAAAGAAGTCTTCAGAGACAACATGTTCCGTGGTGATGATAATATCCTTCATTACTAAGGCCGCTTTCAAGGTTTTCTCGACTGCATGTTGAGAACTGGAAATAGACCGGCTGTAAACATCTCCATCCAGTAAGAGCTTAGCAGAAGTTATATCCTCTTCAGCTTCAGTTAGAAGGGCAATAGCAATGTCTTTATGCTTCAACAAGTTCATGAACCTCCCAGACGCCTTCTCTAATCTTTTTTGCTTGACGGAGTCTAAGATTGACAACAAACTCCTTCATTAAAGAGCTAAAGAATTGTCCTCGATCATATAGGACCTGGTTGTTGTCGTATATCTCTAACATTAAAGGGGCGATATTCTCAACAGAGAATAAGAGGTCTTCAGGGGAAACAAGCACCAACTCCACATGTCTGCCACAATTGAAGTCTATATCAAGAACAATCTTATCCCTGTCCCGCCAGTTATCCGGCAAGCCTTCTGCCACGACTAATAAGTCAATGTCAGAAAATCTATGACTTCTTCCATTAACCAGAGAGCCAAACAGAACAATAGAGATTAATCTCGTCCCAAATTTCTCCTTTAGAATCCCAATAATACTTTCAATTGTTGGTTTGATTCCCAAACTTTCGCCTTTTTCAATGCGCTCTTTTGTAATCATTTTTGCGATTTATCCCTTTACTTATTCACCAAAGTTGGAAGGGCAACAGCAATGTCTTTATGCTTCAATAAGTTTACGAAGAACCTCCCAGGCGCCTTCTCTAATCTTTGATTGGGGGCTTATGCGGCTGCCAATTCATCAAGCCGGCGGACGTGAAAGATTTCATTTTTCTTGAGTGGTTCTATTTTGGATTCCGCCACAACTATTACTGCTATAGTTTCGCCAACAGCATTGAAAACTTCAAGAGAGTAACCTGTTTCTTCGCCTTCTCCCCCTTCATGTTGATCAACAATGGTTGCCACATCACCTCTGTAAAGTTGATATTCAGGAAGATCTTCTCGTAATACTACGCGAGTAAAAAGCGGATATGCCATTTTCAAGCCTATTCGAATCTTTAACCTCTTTCGGATAATGCGTCCCTTAACCTATCCAGACAATCATCCAGGGCACAGAGCCAGTCGTTGATCTATTCTTCTTTAATTCCTAAAAATCCCTTTTTGAAATATAGGTTTATATCGAAGTTCTTTAAAAAAGTCAATCCCAAAAGACCATCGACCCTACTCTTTGGTGGTAAATCATGACAAGCAACATCTACCTCCTCTACTTTATGTCCCAGGGCAGACATAGCCTTAACATTGATGAGTGGGACTATCTCTGTTGTGCTGGCTGTAACTATACTCAGCACGGTCATAAATAGTGATTTTGAATAGGTTGTAAGTTGTAG
>JASEGY010000224.1 GCA_030019105.1 bacterium
CTAAACTCCAATCTTCAACCAACCCCAAAATCTTTTTCTTAAGCACTATAGTTACTATGGAAAAAGATACAACTCGAAATCCGACGACCCGCAAGGCCGAGCCAGCCTGGCAGCGGGTGCCCCGAACCCGAAACTTTTGGAAGATGAACGGCAGTGGGAACGATTTTATTGTAATGGACAATCGGGAGGCTAATATCCCGACAGACCTGGCCTGGGTTCAAGCTGTCTGCCGGCGGAAATTTGGGGTAGGGGCCGATGGTCTGTTGTTGGCCGAGCTTTCGGAATGGGCCGACCTTAAAATGAGGGTCATCAATGCCGATGGGAGTGAAGCCGAGATGTGCGGTAATGGCGCCCGCTGCATGGCCTATTTTGCCCATTTTACCGGAATGGCTGAGTCCGACATGCTCCTTGAAACCCTGGCCGGCCCGGTCAGGGCTGAGGTTAAAGATACCCGGGTTAAGGTGAAACTGACAGAGCCGGCTGACATTGACCTTACAAAGAAGATTGAGCTGGCCGAAAGAGGCCGGGAGGCAGTAGCTTATTTAAACACGGGTGTTCCCCACACTGTTCTGGTAACAAGGGATGTGGAAAGGGCAGAAGTAGTCAAGCTCGGCCGGCAGATACGATATCACCCGGCCTTTCAACCTCAGGGGACAAATGTGGATTTTATCGAGATCGAATCTGATAAAATTAAGATCCGAACCTACGAACGGGGAGTAGAGGATGAGACCCTCTCTTGCGGAACCGGTTCTGTGGCCGGGGCAATAGTGGCTTACCTGCTTGGCTTTCTTAAACCGCCTGTTTCAGTTGAGACCCGAAGCGGTGAGGTGTTAACGGTCTACTTTAAACCTGAGGGGAGCCGGGTCAAAGAGGTTTACCTGGAAGGGGATGTCCAGGTGGTTTATCGAGGAGAATTAGACATAAAGTAAGAGTGGGACGCAGATGCACGCAGATTATCAGGATTCTGGCCTTGATCATCGTTTCGGCCACGCATAAACTTGGTAGCCATGTAGAGTGGGTGGAGCGTAGCGAAACCCACCAAGCCCTTTTTGATGGTGGGTTCCACTTTGTTTTACCCACCCTACTACCAAAATGGCATAAATGATGATCATCGCCGAAAAGTGAAAAATGCCGACGATTTCTGTATTTTACGGAATTATTATTAGAATGTATTGTTCCCCGGGTGAACATAATCCTCCACATTTTCATGCGTATTATCAAGACTATAAAGCTGTTATTGACATCAACGCATGTGAATTAAAAGAGGGGAAATTACCATCAAAACAAATGAAACTTGTCTTGGCATGGGCGGAAATACATAAGGAAAACTTGCTGGCCGACTGGGAATTAGCATCGAACGGGGAGCTTCCATTCAGAGTAGACCCATTGAAATAAAGGAGGCGATACATTATGTATTTATCCATAGTAGATGTAAAGCCATTAGAAAACTATAAGTTGCTATTAACATTTGAAAATAAAGAAATGCGGATTTTTGATGTATCTCCATATTTGAACATAGGAGAATTCTCCAAATTAAAAGACCTTTCTTTATTTAACACGGTAATAGTAAAATTTGACTCTATTGAGTGGCGTAACCATTTAGATTTGGATCCTGAACTATTATATCAAAAAAGTATCACCCTGTGCAATCAACTACCCGTTTTCTCAAAGAAATTGGAACTAATTTAAAGATGAGAGAACAAATCACATTTCTCCCGGCAGAGATTAGGGAAAATCTTTATGAATTCGAGACAGGACACAGACTACAGGTTGAAGCTGGCCAGAAATCATCTTAAATCAGCCCGGGAAGATATATCTCTGAAAAGATGGCCAGAGGCTTTTAGGCATTCTCAGTTATGTGCAGAAAATTCAGGGAAAGCAATAATAGCCATGTTCAAGCCGGTAAAGAAAACTTATGAGACAATGAGACAGTTAAGCCGGCTAATAAAAGAAAACTTGATTCCTGAGGAAATAAAGGCTGAATTGGTAGGCAAACTTCATTTGTTCGGAAAAATGGGAATGCGGGAGCACATCCTGGCTGATTATGGTGACGAGATGTCTTATCAAACTCCCTGGGAGATAATCGGAGAGGACAAGGCTAAAGAAGCTTTGGAAGTAGCCGAGAAGTGTTTTGTAACGGCTGAAGCTATGTTTGGCAAAATATATGTAGAGGAGGAGATGAAATGAAATTTTCAGGATCGATAGTGCCAATAGTGACACCATTTAAAGAGGGCAAGGTTGATTATGCAACCCTGGAGGAACTGATCGAGTTCCATATTAAAGAGGGAACGAATGGTTTTGTGCCCTGCGGGACGACGGGTGAATCGGCTACCCTCTCTCATGAGGAGCACAAGGAGGTGGTTGACTTTGTAGTAAGACGTGTAGCTGGCAGGGTGCTGGTAGTAGCCGGGGCTGGTTCTAATTCTACGGTCGAGGCCCTGGAGTTGGCTAAGTACGCTGAATCTGTGGGAGCTGACGCTGTTCTTTCCATTACCCCATATTACAACAAGCCTACCCAGGAAGGTGTTTGCGCCCACTTTAGCTATATTGCTCAGCGCCTTAGTATCCCTGTTATTCTCTACAATGTTCCGTCTCGCACAGGAGTAAACATGTCACCGGCAACCTTAGCCAGGTTGGCTGAAGTCGAAAATATCGTGGGGGTTAAAGAAGCCTCCGGAGATATACACCAGGTAAGTGAAATCATTCGGCTTTGTGGAGAAGATTTTAGCCTTATCTGTGGTGAGGATGCCAATCTCTTACCTATTCTTTCCGTCGGGGGTGTCGGGGCTATCGCGGCTACGGCCAATGTGGCTCCGGCGGATATAGCCACTCTGATCAAAGAATTTCAGGCCGGTCACATTGAGGAAGCCAGGAAACTCCATTACAAACTTCTGCCTCTTTGTGACGCCATGTTTAGTGAAACCAACCCGTCGCCGGCGAAGGAAGCCCTGAATATGATGGGGCTTTTACCTTCACCTGAGCTGCGATTGCCTTTGGTGCCGCTAAAGAAGGATTCACGGGATAAGTTGCGAAGTGTCCTGACAGAGTATGGATTGTTGTAGCTGTAAATTCGAAACCCGAAACCCGAAACTTGAAACTGATAAAGGAGGAGATGAATGATTAGAGTCATTGTTCCCGGCGCCACAGGGAAAATGGGTGGAGCCATTACCAGATTAGTTTGCTTAGAGAGGGATATGGAACTGGCCGGAGTGACAGAGAGGAAGAATCATCCCTGTTTAGGCTCTGATATTGGCCCTTTGCTCGGCTTAGGGAAAAAGGGAATTGGTTTATCAGATGATCTTTCAGCTATCATTGATAGAGCCGATGTCCTGATCGACTTCACCACCCCGGAAGCCACTATTACACATCTAAAATTGGCCCTGCAGGCTAAAAAGGGGATGGTGATTGGGACAACCGGATTTGAGTCCTATCATCTCCAGCAACTTAAAGAAGCATCTACAACTATTCCCATTGTCTCTGCCCCTAACATGGCCGTGGGCGTAAATCTTCTTCTTAAGCTGGTCAAGGAGGCAGCGGCAGTATTAGGGGAATATTACGACTGCGAGATTGTCGAGGCCCATCATCATCACAAACACGATGCCCCCTCAGGGACTGCCCTCAGGTTGGCTAAGGTTGCCGCCGAAACCCTGGGCAGGGACCTGGAAAAAGTGGGGACATATAGCCGTAAAGGAATGATTGGGCCAAGGTCCAGGGAGGAAATCGGTATCTCTGTTATCCGGGGGGGAGATGTGGTTGGGGATCATACGGTTTTCTTCCTCGGTGAAGGAGAGAGGTTAGAACTTACTCATCGGGCGAGCTCCCGAGAGATATTTGCCAGAGGCGCCCTCCGGGCAGCCAGGTTTGTTTCTCAGGCGGCACCCGGACTCTATGATATGGGCGATGTCCTGGGGCTTAATGAATCGTGAATCGCAATTCGAGATTGAAAAGGAAGCATCGTTTCAAATCGCCCCAATAGCAGCTTTACACTTTTAAAGCGGAGTGCATGTCCGAGTTTGAGCTATGGTGCATAACTTCCCTGGAGTTAATCCTTTAGGATTTCATTTATGAAAGGCTAAAGCCTAAACTCCCAAAAAGTGTAAACCGATCTCTAACGATTTCCAGGCTGAATGAAACGATGCCGAAAAGGAGGATGTTTTGACCACGGAAGAAGTAATGGTTGTAGCTGCGGCCGAAGTATTTAAAAATGGGGCCTGGCAGGGCCTTAAAACAGGCGGAGCTGATACCCTATTAAAGATTATTCAGGAAAAACACTGTTTTCTCCCCCGCCATCAGGTGGAATATGATCCCTCCTGGCAGCAAATAATCCCCTACATAATTTTTCGCCATAATCATAAGTATTTATTAACCAACCGATTAGAGAACTCGGCGGAACAGCGTCTGCATCATCAGTATTCCTTAGGACTGGGCGGACACATTAACCGTGAAGACACTAACGAAGCTGATCCTGTTGAAGCCGGTCTCTGGCGTGAGTGGAAAGAAGAAGTTAGCTATGAAGGTACACTTTCTCACTCCTTGATAGGGTTTATCAATGATGATTCCCGTGAAGTCAGCCAGGTTCACCTGGGGCTCTTCTATTTATTTGAAGGCTCCTCTCCCCAAATAACCGTCCTTGAAGATCACGAGATGGTGGGGCAGTTGCTATCCCTTTCCGAAATTGAGCCTTTCTACAATAAGATGGAATCGTGGTCGCAGATCGTTTATGATTATCTTAAGAAGGTAGAAACTACTCAGGTTCACAGTTCCAGGGTTCACGGTTCAAGGTTAGAGAAGGCGACTAACCTTGAACCTTTGAACCTGATAACCTGAAGTAATTACCTCGACAATGTTACATTTAAAAAATTAGACAGGATTAACCAGGATTTACAGGATACAAGATGATAACGAAAAAAATCTTCGAATATTTGGGAAAAAATCCATTATAAATCCTGTTCATCCTGTTTATCCTGTCAAAAAAATCCTAATGTAACATTGTCAAATTACGAATTATGGCTAAATACAAAGCAGGTATTATTGGCTGCGGCCGGGTGGCCGGTCTTTTAGAACACGACAAGCTGAGAGGGCATCCCTGTACCCACGCCGGGGCATACACGGCTGTGGACAAAACTGAAATAGTCGCCGGTTGTGATATAAATGAAGACCGGCTCCGTCAGTTTGGAGAAGAATGGGGAGTTAATGCTCTCTACAAAGACTACCGTAAAATGCTTGAGCAGGAAGACCTGGATATAGTCAGTATTGCCACCTGGGGCGACACCCATGCTGAAATAACTATTGCCGCTGCCGAAGCCGGAGTAGCCGGCATCATCTGTGAAAAGCCGATCGCCCTTTCACTAATTGAGGCCGATAAGATGATCGAGACCGTAGAGAGATGTAACACCAGGTTAGTGATTAACCACGAACGAAGATGGAGTTCCAACTATCACAAGGCCAGAGAATTAATTGAAGAGGGAGAGATTGGGGAGCTAAAGCTCATAAATGCCAACACCTTAGGAGGCGGCTATGGATGTGTTTGGAATAGGGACTCCTCTCCCGTGATGTTAGAAGACTATACCCTCGTCCGGGATGGAACTCATTTAATGGATATGCTCACCTTTTTTGCCGGAGAACCGGATTGGGCGGTAGGTTTTGTCGAAATGGAACGCTGGGATGAAGGCGTCTTTGTCCCGGATGTTGCTCATGGGATAATTCATTTTGAAAGTGGGGTTATGGCTTCAGTGGAAGCCAGTGGGGGAAGAGGGTATTTTAACTTTGAGCTGGACATCCAGGGAACACGCGGCAGGATATTGATTGGTAATGAGGCCCTGGCTATGTGGAAAACAGATGTCAGTCCCAGGTACGAAGGCTTCTGGGAATTAGCCGAAAGACCATTCCCTGCGCCTGAGGAGCAAAGGAATATCTTTGTTGGCGGCGTGGAAGACGTGATTAAATGTATAGAGACAGGCAAAGAGAGTATCTCAAACGGGAATGAGGCCCGGCTGGCTCTGGAAATGATTATGGGTATTTATGAATCGGCCAGGCAGTGTGGCGCGAAAGTAGAAATACCTTTAACTGTTCGCTCTTCACCCATTAAAACAATAGTAAATACTTTCGGCCCACCGAAAGAAACCAGGTTTCTTTAAGAAACCTGGTTTGTATCCTCTTCAAATTTAATGGGTGTCTGTTGTAAGTTGTAGGTTGTAGGTTCG
>JASEGY010000225.1 GCA_030019105.1 bacterium
TGCCCCGAGTTATTGAGAGGATACAAAATCGCAGATTATGCCCGCGTTGAGTATAGATCGTAACCAACAAGCCATAGAAGAAAAGGCCACGCTTGATGGTATTTTTCTGATGGTCAGTAATCATAAAAAGCAGGCATGGCCAGCCTCTCGGCTGTTGGCTCTGTACAAGCGTCAGTATAAGGTAGAGCGAGGTTTTAGTGTATTGAAGGGCCCCCTGGCGGTCTCTCCCATGCTGCTGGAAAAACCTGAGCGGATCTGTTCGATGATGTTTATCATGACTCTGACTCTTCAACTCTATACTCTTATCCAGCGTCAAGCTGCGCTGGAGCTCTCGCAACGGGGTTCTCCATTGGAAGGTTTGATGCCCAACAAAATTAAAACCTGGCGACCTCAGACTGACAAACTGCTGGCTGCTTTCGATAACATTAACTTGGTAGAGATTGTTGATGGTGAAACTTCATCTTCACATATGGCCAGTTTAAGTTCTCTCCAGTTGGAGGTCTTACAACTATTGGGTGTTCCCGTGGGCAAGTATTCTCTCAATGCTTTCACCCAAAAATCGGGAGAAACATAAGAGGACTGTCGAAATCTACGCATTATACTTCCTCCTTTACGAATATTAATATTCAATATAAAGCTGGCACAGCAGCCCGTCATCTTCTACTTCTTTGCCACCAGTATTTTCATCGTTAAAATCATACTCCACTAAAAGTTCTACTGGGCCTTTTATGCCTATACGGGCAGCAAGAGTAAGAGTTTTACGATCCCAGGTGCGGGAATCACTGACATCAGGTTCAATATCCACTTGATAATCGTTATATCTAAGCAAAATGGTGTATTTATTGAAAGTAGTACGCCCTGGCATCTCAAACTTATAGGAAGGCTGTGCATACCAGCCAGACCTTTTCAAATCTCCGTCTTCGGCCTTAATCAACTGGGCAAAGAGGTTAGAATTCCCTCGCGTATAATCAAAATTTACGCCATAAAAGGTGCTTTTATCTGTAGACACCCCATAGCCAGGCAATGTTTGAAGAAAGGATATATCATCCTTACTTAACTTATCCCTATAGCAAAACCCAAGCAGGTCTAATTTGCCCAACTTAGAGGTAAGAACCTTTCCCAATCCAAGCCCTATTTCCTTGGTATCCATTTTAGAGCCATTTAGTCTGTCGTCCTGGATAATAGGAAAATTTCCCCCTCTTAAAAGCGCTTTCTGTCCAAGTTGATTTCCATTAGTTAAGGAAGTTCTCCAGTAAAAACTACCAACCTCACCTCCCCATTGAATTCCCTGGTCATCGTCCCGCCACCAGGCTGTTGCCTGAATAGGGTATGTCTCTGTTTTCCTCTTTACCTTAATAAAGCGGTCTTCAAGACCGACTTTCAACCAGGAATTGAGGGGCAAATTCTCGAATTTGGCATAAAGCTCATTAAGTAAAATTTCTCCACTTGTTTCAAACTTTATTTCTGACTCAAAAGAGATGTCATCTTCAATCTCCAATTTAGGATTAATAGAGATGAACTCTATCCTGAATTGCGCCTTATTATTTTCGCAATCCGCACCATTATCTACAAACTCAATTAGCACTTCACCACCAAGATTGAGTTTAACATCCTCACGGGAAAGGAATCCCTTGCTTATATTAGAAGCCGAATAAACGCTTCCAGTTATAATTGCCTGACTCAACATTAGAAAACTTATTGCTGCTGTCACCATACCTGCTTTCTTCATTCAATATTCCTCCTCTTGGATAATAACAAACGCTAACCAGAATTGCAGCTCGATTTTTATACAACCTTGACGGGACGGTTCATAATCGGTCATTTTACTGTGAAATCTTACGTTCTTTCTGGACTTTAGGCTTTAGCCTTTCACAACTAATGAAATCCTAAAGGATTAACTCCAGAAAGTTAATGGTAATTTTTAGCCGCAAGCTTTCACAGTAAGGTGAACCATCCCACCTTGACCTTCTTGCATGTTCCGCCTATTGCCTCCCTCCAGTAAGATTTCAAGACCGGTCATCGGACGACCTTTACCTTCCGGCTCAGACCACCTACCTGATCCTTAAATCCGGCCAGGTTGACAAGTTCCTTCCTTGATTTGAGAAGTGTCCCAGATCCAGTTATAAGGGGAATACCCTGACTCCTCCTCAGCATAAAATTCTCCGTCCAGGAAGAAAACAATCTCAAACTTCATCTCCTGAAAATATTTCTTGCTCTCTTTGTCCAGTTCCACATGGACCAGGGTTTTTCCCTTTAGAACCGTGATATTATCTTCTTCCAAATTTACTTTCTTGGGAAAGGTCATTACCACCCTGGGCGAGCGATCCATGAGACGCGGCATCTTATAACGTGGATTTCGACAGGGCGCTATCGGTTTTGTCTATTTTTTAAGCTTAGAAGTAGTCAGCACTTACAGCAGATTGCGGCATTCTGGCCAATCATCTACCGTAGCCCAAAAAAGCCCAAAAACTCGGTTTTGCCCCTGAAAAGCCAATTTCTGGAATTCTTGGAGGTTACCCCAAAATCCAGAGAAGTAATGTTTATCGGCACTTAGAAAATCGAGATTTTTCCCAAAGGGGTGTCGAAATCCACGTTATAATGAGGTGAAATTCTCTTTTCCTCAGTATCAATCCTGGTATCTGCTTTGCTATCCATTCCGGGATAATCTCTTTTCTTTGCTCTCTCCTTTTGACCCGTTTTATACTCAAAATAGGTTAGTTTCTTGTTGCCATAGGTTATGACACTATTTTCAGGAAGACTGAAATAAGTAATGATCATTTTAAAGCGTGGATGGTTCTGCAGATCAAACAAATTGTCCTGATCTTTACCGTTCCAATACTCAGTCACTTCCCCGGCAAGACGTGGCTTCCAATCGACCAGTGTTTTCAAGAGAGAGCCTCCACTAATGCCCAGCCGAATCATTACCCGGGCCATCTTCGGAAGCCGGTAGTTGATTGTTCCGCTTACCGAATCAATCGGCGCCTCAGTAATATCATGCTCTTCGCCTCCGGAAAAGATGGTGGGATCGTAAATTTCTATGCTCCCCTTTTTGTCAACGGCTTCAATGGTAAAAAAGTAGGCTTCATCCGGCACTAACTGCCCCTCTGTATCTTTACCATCCCATAGCACACTGTTTTTCCCTTTATCTTGTGGCTTTTGGTAACTACTCAGCCACCAGATATTGATTTTTGAAACTTACAGAACACAATATATTGTGGTTTGTCTACTTTTATAGGTTACATAGAAAGCCATTCTTTAGGAATTTTAGCTAACTTTTAAACATCTGACCACAATATGTTGTGGTTCTAACAGTTAAGACTACTATATAGAGGCTGAGTAGTTACGGCTTTTGATTGATTAGAACAGCCACCAATTCTTGATCCGGATCATACAGGCTGATGGTAACCTTTGCCTTAGAATTGAGTTGATAGTAAATCCCCAATTCTTCCCCTTTGGCCGGGTTAAAGGAATATTTCGACACTCGAATATCTTGCATAATCTCCCCTGGCCCTTCAGAGGTAATAAAATTAGGCTTTAGCTCATCAGCGCCAGTAGCGCCGCCGACAAAAATCAAGACGACGCCAATGATGATAAAAAGTCGAACAAGTTTTATCATTTAGTTTTACCTCCAGGTGACATCCTTGCATTCAATATTTTTATCCCCGAAGGGATGCAATTCATGTAAGGTATCAGTAGCCAAATCATTGATCCAAACAGCCTTTTGTCCGGAACGGGTTGATATAAAAGCAATGCGGTTTCCGTCAGGACCAAAGGCAGGTGAATCATCTAAACTATGGTGGCTTGTTACTTGAACTAACTTTTTTGACTCAATATCAACCATCCATACATCAAAATTGTCAGATATATCAGCGCAAAAGGCAATCCTGGAACCATCAGGGGACCAGGATGGCGAAAGGCAATGGGCATGAGTGAGAAGCAACTGGCGGCTATATCTTTTCCTCGGGTCGGTTATCCATATTTCCTGGATGATTCTACCGCACTCGGTAGAACAGTGCGCATAGGCATAGGCAATCATGGAACCTTTGGGAGACCAGGATGGTGAAGATTGGGAACCAAACTGCTTTAAAAAAAAGCGTGGTTCTAATGTCTTCAAGTCTATAATGGCCAGTTCTGCTTTGTCCTGTTTTTGGGGATCGAAATAAGAACAGACCAGGTTTTGCCCATCAGGAGAAAAGGAGGGATTATCCCATTTGCCTGGATAGGATTCCATCTCAAGAGGTATGTGCTTCTGCGTTTTCAGGTCCAGGATGAAAAGCCTGCCTTCCGTGGTGGTATAGGCCAATTTATCCTTTTTAGGGGAAAGGGCTGGTGATTTTTCATCGTAGGGAGTTTGAGTCAGTTGTTCGGCTTTCTCTTTATCCCCTTCCCACCAAAATATATCCCAGTTTCCATCAAGGTTAGCCAAAAAGACCATCGTCCCGGGAAATGTATCTGATTGATGATTGGCAGGCTGGGCATAAACGCGGCTAAAAGTCAGCAGCAGGGTGAAAACGACCAGAATATATCTGTATTTTAGATCCTTAAAATCTGTGATCATCTACGTCCTATTCTTTAAAGATTTCTTTCTCAATTACTCCATAAAAAGGAACTTTGATCAGTAATTGCTCCGGGTCATCCGTCTGTATGCTTATTTTCCCTTCTAATCTTCCGGCCGGGGCATTTTCATCCACCTTAAGGGTAATCTCAAATCTTTTCTCAACCTTATAAATCTCGGTAGAGATAAAGGGAAGGCCGGCCTCCACATTGATTATCCGAAAGGCGGTCTCGTCAGCCGTGGCAACCTCAACCTTTTGAGAGGCAATACCCCCCTTCTTCATAGAGCCTAAAGAGAGCGCCTGTGGTTTTACCCTGATCCTGCCCAGGATATTGCCGGCAACAGGAACATCAATCCGGGGACGTTCCCGGAAGTTGGTATGAAGAGTAATTACTTCAGCAAACTTCCCTACAGGAGGAGTATCTGAATTTAAGCCGACCTTGATCTTAAACCCTCGATGGCGTTCATCCTCTAAATTAGAGACCCCGGCTGACAAGTAATTAGCGCTGACCTCCACCTTCTCCAGATTGAGTTCTTCATTACCAATCTGAATAAGCTTTATTTCTTTCGTAAGGGTCTTACCTTTTTCGATATCCCCAAAATAAAGGAATTCCGGAACAACAGCCACCTCTGTTTTTATCATCCCGGAAATTTCAAGCTCAATCTCTGGCTCATCCGGATCATTCGTTTCGACAAAAATACTCTTTGCTTGCTTTCCTCTATACCTCCTTGTTTCAAAGGTAACTTTTATGGAGCCATTTTCACCGGCAGGTATTGTTTTAGGGGAAAGTATCTCAGCAATACAGCCGCACGAAGAGTTTACGCTTTTTATAACTAAGGTCTCTTTCCCGGTATTCTTAAACCTGTATTCGTGAACAATCTTTTCCTGCTGGCCGGCGGCGCCAAAATCGTAAGTTCTCTCCTCAAACTGGATATCAGGGTAAGATGATTCTGACGAGGCTTCCTCTGCAGAAGAGAAATTCACTGCCAGGCCAAGAATCAAGATAGAGACTAACGTGGCTATATATTTCTTCATAAGTTATTTCCAACCCTGCCCGCTAAGACGGATTATTCAGTTGGAGCAATATTGCCCTTTAACAACTCATATTGTTCTAATGCGGAATTAATCTGTGCTGCCAGATCATCAATCTGCTGTTGTATTTCAGGATGAGCTTTCAAATAAGCCTTAACTTCTTTGCTGTGTTTTCCCATATACAGAATATACTCTTCCCCGGTTGTTTTAAATGAATTATAAAGATCCTCCCACGCCTGGGCAAATTCTCCTCTCTTAAGTTCTTCTTTCTCGGCTAATATCTCAGGATCATTCTGGTATTGATTCGCAACCGAAGTCAATTCCTGGAGATTTGAAGCTGCCAGTTGCATACTCTGACCGGCAATCTGACAATAGGTGTCTACTGTCATCTCCGCGAAAGAAGATCGAGGAGTAGAAACAACCCCAAAGACGGCGGCAAAAAACAAGGCCATCATCAAACTACCCCTGGATTTAAAGACTTTTTTGATCTGCATAACAAACCTCCTTTATGTTTTTTACGTTTTTCAACTATCTCCCCCAATTACCCTCTATACTATAGCTCTTAAGATAAATATTTTGGGGTAAGCGAATTCAAGATAGGCTAT
>JASEGY010000226.1 GCA_030019105.1 bacterium
AATGCTTTCACCCAAAAATCGGGAGAAACATAAGAGGACTGTCGAAATCTACGATAAATGAAGGTGAGTTTAAATTTTGGGTGTTTGGAGTAGAGATGGAACAAGGAAAATTAAGCTCCAATATGGAAGATTATCTGGAGGCTATCGCCGTTCTCGGTAAAAGACATAAGGTGGCCAGAGTCAGGGATATAAGCCGTCTGATGAATGTCAAGACCCCCAGTGTTACGGGGGCCTTGAACACCCTTTCTGAGAATGGGTTTGTTGTCCATGAGAAGTATGGCTATGTGGAGCTTACCGCAAAAGGTAAGAGCCTGGCCCAGGATATTCAAAACCGGCATGATATGCTGGTTAAGTTTCTAACCGGAATATTAGGCCTTGATCCTGAAATAGCCGCAGAAGACGCCTGTAAGATGGAGCATTCGGTTAGTCCCCCGACTTTAGAGAAGCTGACAAAATTTATAGAGTTTGTCGAGACCTGCCCGGAAAACGATAGGCCCGATTGGCTAACAGGCTTTGACCATTATTCTAAAACCGGCCGGCGGCTGAGATGTAAAATGAAGGCAACTACTCAGGTGGATAGGCTGAAGGCTGAAGACTGAAGTCCCTGAAAACCTTCCACCTTCAGTCTATCTACCTGAGCAGTTGCAACTAAAGGCGGTAAAACAGGATACCGGGGCTTTGGAATATTTTTTTTGATCCAAAAGTTAAGGCTATCTAACATAGTTGTGTGTGCCAAATATAATTGATGCGAAAGGAGGAATATAGGATGGAAAACGAAAAGGTGTCATTAAGCGATATGAAGGCTGGTCAGACTGGAGTGATCGTAGAACTTCATGGTAGGCAGGGAATGATTTCAAAACTTTCAACCTTAGGGATCAGGGTAGGAGAGAAGATCAAAAAGATAAGCCAACAAGCGATGCGTGGCCCGGTGGTAGTAGAGGTAGGAAGAAGCCAGGTAGCGATTGGTTTTGGTATGGCCGGAAGGGTATTGGTAGAGGCAGCAAAGGAGGCAGGAAAAAGATGAAGATTCTTTTAATGGGTAATCCGAATGTGGGTAAGAGTGTAGTCTTTTCAAGACTTACTGGCGTGCATGTCATTGCCTCTAATTATCCTGGAACTACGGTGGAATTTACTAAAGGCTTTATGCATATGCCGGAGGAGTTAGGGTTTAAGGGGGAAACGGCTGAAGTTGTTGATGTTCCGGGAGTATACACCTTAGAGCCTGCCTCCAGGGCTGAAGAGGTCGCCTGCGAGATGCTCAAAGAGGGGGATGTGGTTATCAATGTGATCAACGCCACAAATCTGGAAAGAAGTCTTAATCTCACCCTTCAACTTCTTAAAAAGAAAGTTCCTCTTGTGGTTGCCCTCAACCTCTGGGATGAGGCAGAGCATACCGGCATAAAGATCAATGTGGAGAGGCTCCAACAGATTCTTGGAGTGCCCTGCGTTCCTACTTGTGCCATAACCGGTGAAGGTTTTAAGGAACTGGTATCCGAAATAAAGGAGGCAAAACCAGGAGGCTATGAGTATGAAGAAGAGGAAAGATGGCACGAAGTGGGGAATATTATTGCTCAGGTTGAAAAGGTAACTCATCGCCATCATAGTCTTAGAGAAAGACTGTCTGATGCCTCCATCTTTCCAGGCACCGGTATTCCTATCGCCCTGATAGTCCTTTTTGTTACCTTCCAGGTGATAAGGTTTATTGGCGAAGGGCTGATAGGTTATGTATTTGAACCTCTATTTGAAAATCTGTGGGCGCCATTAATGCTGAAGGTCTCAAACCTGTTAGGCGGAGACGGACTTATCCACAACATCCTGATCGGAAGATTGGTCGAGGGAGGGATAGACTTTGGCGAATCCTTTGGACTGCTTACCACCGGGCTTTTTGTCCCCTTTGGAGCCGTGCTTCCCTACGTCTTTGCCTTCTATCTGATTCTTTCTTTCCTGGAAGATTCAGGTTATCTGCCCAGATTAGCGATATTGGCAGATAATATTATGCACCGCGTGGGGCTGCACGGGATGGCCATCATCCCGATGATGCTCGGTCTGGGCTGCAATGTCCCGGGCGCTTTGTCTACCAGGATCATGGAGACAAAGCGGGAGAGATTCATTGCCGCTACCTTGATGGCCATTGCCGTGCCCTGTATGGCCCAGATTGCCATGATAGTCGGACTGATAGGCAAGCATGGAGCATCTGGATTGGGAATAGTCTTTGGCACCCTGTTTGTGGTCTGGATTATTCTGGGGGTAATACTAAATAGAATTATGAAGGGCGAGTCCATGGAGATATTTCTTGAGATACCGCCGTATCGGCTTTCTTACTTAAGAGGGTTGGTCAAGAAGGTCTGGATGAGGATTATCTGGTTTGCCAAAGAGGCTGTCCCCTGGGTGTTAGCCGGGGTATTTATCGCTAATATTTTGTATACCTTCGGAATAGTTGATTTTGTCGGAAGATATACTGCCCCGTTGATTTCAGGGGTTTTTGGGTTGCCCAAAGAAGCTGTTGGCGCTCTCATTCTCGGATTCTTCCGCAAGGATGTAGCGGTAGGGATGCTTGCCCCGCTGGACATGTCTCTTTCACAGCTTGCCGTAGCTAGTGTGGTCCTGACCATGTATTTCCCGTGCGTGGCTACATTTGCCGTTCTGGTCAAGGAATTGGGAGTGGTGGCTATGCTCAAGTCCGCGGTGATCATGATTATTTCCACCCTCATAGTGGGAGGAATACTTAATTTAGTCCTGGGGATATTGTAGGCGCTTTTGCCTGGCCTTCCGAAGGCCTGGAACCTTCGGGTAGGTGGCCTGGTTGGCAAATGTATTCAAGAAGGTTCTCGGATAAAGATTTAATATTCCCCAATCAATTTGATTTCAAGTCTACAGTTCAAAGCCTTAGCTATTTTTTTGAGCATAGCTAAAGAGACTCTGTCGTATCCGGGGGACTCTACTCGTGAAACACTTGATCCTTTTGTCCCAATCCTTTTTGCCAGATCTTCCTGGGTGATATTCAACCTGGACCTTGCCTTGATTATTTCGCTGGCAACCTGGAACTCAGGTTCAAGGGCATCATAGGCGGCTTTCACCTCAGGGTCGGCAAGCCATTTTTTCTTAATATCATCCCAGTTCTTTAATTTAGCCATTTTGTATCTCCTTCATCCTTTTAAGGGCTATATTAATTTCTCTTTTTGGCGTTTTGGCCGTCTTCTTGATGAAGCCATGAAGCAAGATAACCCGTTTACCACTTGTTGTAAAATAACTCGACAGTCAAAAGTTCTCATGTGCGCCTGGCTTCAACTTGCTGAGATTAAAGCACTTACCTCCATTTTGCCTTCGGCGGGGGTTGATTTTTTAAGACCAGTAATATCAATAGGTTACGGAGAACTTTTAACTGTCGAGTAAAATAAAAGACTCTTGCCAGGCCATCTTTTTCCCTGGCTCTAATCTCAAAGAGCTTTTTATAGCCTTTTACCGGTTTCACATAAGGTTCTTTTATGTTGTGAGGTTCATAACAAACAAGCATCTCCACGATTCTTAATATCTTGGCTTTAATCTCAGCAGAAAGTGTATTAAGCCATTCTTCAAGTTTTTCGTGGTGTTCAACAGTCCATTTCATCATAAATATAGTTAACATATCTGCTAAGTATTGTCAAGCAATATTTTGCTTACAGATACGACTTCTGAGTCTTGGGCTAAAGCAGGGAGATTCGGTAACAATTACCGCCGATGGGCCTGATAAGTGGAAAGCTATCAAGGAAATTCATCGGATATTAAGAGAAAAGGAGATGATGAAGTAGTGAGCAGCAGGTGCAGGATAACCGGGAAGCTCGAAAAAAGCCGGAAGGCGGCTCCGCGACCAAACAGAAACCGCCTTCCGTTAGTGCCTGGCGAAACCAGGTCCACCAGGCCCGAACATAGTATACCAGAAGTAAGGGCCTGGGGTCAACTAAAAAAGGACTAAGGAGGCAGATTGCGGCCTGATAAGGTGTTTTTTCAATCCGCAATCCGCAATCCGAAATCGAAACGGAGGTGTACTATGTTAACAAGGACATGGCCGGCAATTATGCTGGCAGCAGTTCTGGGGATTTGCTTGCCCCAATCAATTCAGGCAAAGGATGTTACCGAACTGGAAGAGGTGGTGGTCACAGGGACTAAAAGCGAGAAGCTCTTAGTGGATGTGCCTGTCCGCACGGAGGTTATCAGCAGCAAGGATATTGAGGCCAAAGGGGCGACCAACCTTTACGAGGCCCTGGAAGGCACACCCGGAATAAGGGTGGAACAGCAATGTTCCTATTGCTTCTTCACCGTTTGCCGGATGCAGGGGTTAGAGGCCGGGCATGTCCAGATATTGATCGATGGACAACCGGTCTATTCAGGCCTGGCTTCGGTGTATGGCCTGTCGCAGGTGCCGACCTCGAACATTGAACGCATCGAGGTGGTAAAAGGGGCCGGCTCCGCCCTTTACGGGGCCAGCGCCATTGCCGGAGTGATCAATATTATTACTAAAAAAGCATCAGAGAAGCCGGCCGTAAAGGCGGGCTTAAGCTTTGGAGAAGACAACACCAATAACTACGAGGTATTTGCCTCTACGAAAAAGGGGAACATGGATGTAATGATCACGGCCCAGAAGACCACCGGGGACGAAATCCTGGAGAAAGATGAATGTCTTTCCGGAGAAGATGAGCGGCTTACCGACCGGGTACGGACAGATAATACTGCCGGAGGAGTAAATATAAACTGGTACAATCTCTTTGGAGATGATAAGGTCAGCCTTTCCGGAAGGGCCTTGAATGAGCTCCGTCAAGGCGGTGATGTAGAGACATTTGATAACTTCTATGCCGAAGCCGCAGAGAATATCACGACTACTCGCTATGAGGCAGAAATTGGTTATAAAAAGAATCTCTCAGAAGACAGGATAGTAAATCTTAACCTCAGCTACACCACCCATGATCGGGTCGCCACCAATGATTCCTTTGTTGGAGATTACTTGGGCACCCATGATGATGAATATCCTCCGGTAAATGAGATGCGGCCCTATCTGGCTGATGAGTTGCTTTATGTGGCTGATTTAAACTATGCTTGTGCCATCGGAGAGAAACATCGCCTGTTGGCCGGGGCTCAGTACAGCAGGAATACGCTGGAGGAGGCAGGTAAATATGTAATTGTAGATGAGGAGGATCCGGATTATAGTAAAACCTATCTGTCAACCAGTAAAAAGAGCGCTGATGAAGTTGGCCTCTATTTGCAGGATGAAATTTTTATCAGCGACAGCCTCGAATTGGTGGCAGGAGCCAGGTATGACAGCCATAAGTCAGAGGATGATTTCGGCGGCTCTGGTGATGCGGCTCCCAAGGACAGGATCACACTTGAATACGATGAAACGGCCTTCAGCCCCAGGGCGGCCCTGATGTACCGGCCTAATTCCCGGACTACCATAAGAACCAGTTTTGGCACAGGCTTTCGTGTGCCTTATGGTTTCAGCGAGGATTTGCATCTTTGCAGCGGTTCCCCCAGGATTTACAAAGGAGCAGGCCTGGGGCCTGAAAAATCAGCCAGTCTCAATTTGGGAGTAGATTATGCGGCAGAAAGATACTCATTATCCGCCAATATCTTTCGCACCAATCTTAAGGATAAGATTGGCTTTGCGGATGCCAGTGAAAAAGCTGCAAAGTTAGGTTACACCTATGAATGGGAAAATATCGCTGATGCCTATACCCAGGGCGTAGAATTGGGGCTGACCACCCGGCTGGCTGAAAACCTCGGCCTTGATTGCAATCTGGCTTACACTGATGCCCAATATGACAAGGAGCGGGATGACTGGGTGGATAGCCATGCCGGGAAATATGCGGCTGACAGCAAGCATATCCCCCGTGTGCCGGATATTACCGCCGGCGTCAAGCTGGATTACAACCGGCAGGACTGGAACCTTGTTCTGGACTGTAACTACACGGGCGGTATGTATATCGACTACTGCAAGGAGGAAGAGGTAGATGATCCTGAGAGCAAGATCAAGCATACCGATCCCTTTGTAATAGTCAATGCCAAAGCCTCTAAGAGCCTTCCGGCGTATGGGCTTACCGCCTTTATTGGCGCGAAGAATCTGACGGATGTGGTTCAGGATGAGAAGCACCCGGATGATGCGGCCTTTATACTATTACCCCGCAACATTTGCGTTGTCCGCGAGAATGTTACGATTGC
>JASEGY010000227.1 GCA_030019105.1 bacterium
GGCCAAAAGGCTTATTGTCGATTTGGCGAGGGCAAAGCACGAGGTCTGTATTAAGGTATTTTGCCCAAGTAATAAAATCAGCCCTGGTCTTCAGTTGACTGAAGAAATAGACGCCATAACCACCCCGATCAAAGACTAAAAGAGGACGACTTATTCCCAGGTCGATTAATTTCTCGGCAGCCCTTTCTATTATCGGCCTGAAATCGATCTCACAGCCTTCAGTAATAAAGAATAAAGGCCTTCCCTTAAGGTCGCTGACAACATAGATCTCATTACCTTTCATAGCCAAACGTCTTACCGTATGGTAACCCTTAGCTAAGACCTGTAAGCCATAATAAGGAAGGAAATGTCCATCGATGAAAAATACCTCAGAGTCAATGAACCCTAAGGTTAAGAATAGATTGGCAAAATAGTCTATCAGCTTTTCTGCTGGTTGATATTCAGCCATCTGATTCAAACGTCTGCGGATGCTGGCTTCATCTGGTGAACTTGTTCGACCTGACAAAAGACCTAAGTCGTGACTGTTAATCAACTTGTGTGCCTCAATAGAATTGAGGCCGATATTTAGACCGAAAAAGATGGCCTGAAGAATTTCATAATGATCATAGGATTAACTCCATCAACTCCTGAAAGACTAACTCCCCCCTCTTTTTCAAGCTGCAGCAGCTTGAGCCGGCCGCGAAGGCAAAGCCCATCAGCCTTCCATAACATCATTCCCCTGTCTGAAGAGATAGTTAGGCTCTCGTTGGCACACCTTAAGCCCCCCTGGTAGTCTCCCTCTACCGCGGCTAACATTCCCCAGGCCCATTCCAGGCGACAGAGGTCTCTAAGCAGTCCTGCCTTGCGATAGATGGCATCCGCCTTCGCCAGGGCTTTTTTTGCCTCTTTCAGATTCCCCTTCCGGATATCCCACCAGCCCATCAGTTGAAAGCAGTTGGCCAGATCACGGTTCCACCCATTTTTTGTGCACTTCTCGATATTGTAGTCATTCGCCTCTTTGAAGGCCTGACCCAGAGCTGAACAGATAAAGAGCTCACACTGCTGATTGCCCTCGAGGCTGTATAGGAACCTTTCATCTGGCCTTGCCTTTTGTTCATAAGCCAGGGCTAATTCAAAGCCATGATGGGCCTCTCTTAGATTCCCCATCAGGAAATCAGTATAGGCCTTACGAGCAAATTCGGTGCTCAGATTCTCTAAGTCTCTGACCTCTCCGGACAGGCTAATGGCCTCTTCAAGCCGCTTTACAGCGCCCATCAGGTTGCCAAGATGGGTCTCAATATTTGCCATTTCGTGCAATGCAAAAGCTACCTGGTCTTTCTGATTTAATGAACGGCCAATCTTGAGATTCTTCTTCCACCACACCAGCGCCTCATTCAGGTTCCCCATGAGTGAGTGATAGAAACCGACATTACCGAAATAGGTAGCCAGCCAATCTTTCCCTAATTCAGCTTCAACCTGGCCCTGTCTGGCTTCATTCCTGACAAAGGCCAGGCTACATTCCAGCCCTTCAGCAGGCGCCGGAAGATGCCTGAAAATATTAAACCCATAACCACCTTCATCTAATCGAGAATTCTTCAAATCATGTGCTGCCTTAAAATTCCCGGCTTCGCACAAAAGCTGCACCGCCTCAACCAGGTCACGCACCTCAGAGATATTAGCCGGCCGTTCCCCACCAGGTCTTTTGCTCAGGAAATCAGCTACTTCTACTCGTGAATCTTTCACTCTAAACCAGGAGCGGGAATACACCCTAACCTCTGAGCGGAAATAGTCCCGAATAACCGGATGGCAGGTTACCCCTTCCCTGATTTCATCCACCAGGAAATCACGGGTTAACTCCTTTAGCTTCAGGGCCATTTCCGGCTCTGTAATCTTAGCTAACCGGGTCTTCCTCAAAGACTCCATCCGGCCGATCAATGCCCAAAGCGCCTCCTTTGCGATGGGCCGTTTAAACAGGCTGATAATGCCCAGAAGCTCCGGCAGGCCATCTTTGAGCTGATCGCGGTAAAAGGCCAGAAGGTGTGACAGCTTGATGCTGAGGGGATCATTGCGGGCGAGCTCCAGAAGGCTTTTTGCCTCAAATTGGCTTAAATCCCCAAAGCAGGCCATCTTCACGGCACTGGCCAGAATCCGCAAGCCCAATGGGTGGCCGTTCAGATTCTCTACCTGCCGCTGCAAAGCTTGAGGATGGCCAAAGATGCCCAATTTCTCCAGGAGGGCGACGCCATCCTCTGAAGTCAGACCTGGCAGGCTCAACCGGCGATAGCTTGTGCCTGCGAATCTTTCGAGCTGAGGGAATTCAAACCGGCTGGTCAGGATCATCAGGCCCTGATGCGGCGCCCGCACCCAATATGTGAGCAATTCCGAAAGCACCGGGTGGAGGATATGGCCTGATGTTGGCGTGCCTGCTGCCCCGGGCGCTGCCGCAGGTGCTACCTCTTCCTGCTGCATAACCTCCAGGCCGTCAAGCGCCATCAGGATACGCATCTTCTGAATTGCCCCCAGAATCAGGCCCAGGGCATCAATTTCCTCCCCTTTGCGGGTCTGCATCTTGATGGCCGGGGCGATGAATCGAACTGCCTCTTGCAGGAATTTCTCCACATCCATATCTTCATAAAAGCTCCAGTAAAAGACCGGCATCCTGGCAGAATCCTGTGCCCTTTCCTGCTTAAGCCATTGCCCGGCCATAGCTGTCTTCCCCTGGCCTCCAATACCGCAGACAGCAATAGTGCGGGTTGTGGGATCCATTGCCCAGCGATTAAGAGTGGCAAAATCAGCCTGCCTGCCCTTGTAGTTTTCGTCGTTGGTGGGCTGGTGGATATAGGCGTCTGCAAGCCTTTGAACAATAGGGGAAACCTGCAAGGGGGCCGGCTCGGCAGTTGTTCGGGCATCCTGGTGCCCGGTAAATCTTTCTGTTAGGGCGCCAAGCCAGCGGCCCAGGGCCTCGTGGTTATTATGGGCCGGATAAAAGAGGATGTGGGCCCTATAGATAGACTCCACCTTCTCCCTCAGCATACCGGTTACAGCAGCCTGCTCATCTTCCAGGCCAAGCAGGGCGATGTGTTTCATCGGCAAGGTCTTGAAATCCGCGCTGATCCTGGAAGAGAGCTGTTTGATGTAAGGGTCTTTCAGGCCAAAGCCTATCAGAAGGAGCGGCTTATCTGCAAACAGGGAGTTAAGTGTGCGCAGATATGGGTTATGTTCGTAAGCCCTTTGATAGTCATTCAGGGTTAGAATGACAGAATCCGCCCGGTCATATCTTCCGTGGGCATGAAGGACGAGCCGTTTGAATTTGGTATTATCCAGAATCTGATGCGCCTCCTCCTGATCCCAGAAGAAATAAGAGGTTGTTGCCCTGGGATAGAGGAATCCCCTGGCATTGGTCAGGCCGGCATCGTAATTTAAGGTGACATAGTTTTGAATGGGCAACTGAAGGAGGTATTGGTGGGTAGGGGTAAAGTCGCCATAAGTTTGTTGACAATGCTTATCACCAAAGCTCTGGCGGATGAAGTCAAAATAGAGCCTGACCCCGAGTTTATTGCGGAGTTGCTGGGCTGTCTCCAGAGGCTCGTTATCTGCTTCACCTTCTAAGAATTGGGCTTCGTCTTCTGTCAGCTTTCCTGCCTTCAGGCTGTACTCGATGAACTCAGTCAGAAATCCCCTCCACAGGGGCCAAACAGGAGCAGAAGCCCCTGCGCCAACAAAGGCAATAGCCTCGCCTTCATCCAATAGTTTGAGCAGTTTTTCAAGAACCAGCTCATTACCTGGAATCTGATTGATCTCTCTTTCGATAGCCTCCCAGGCCATATTATTTCTCCTTCTCACTCATTTTACAGGGATCAGGGGTCAGGGATCAGGAGTCAATTGGCAAACACAGCGTCCTACTGTTCTCTTGATTCCCTGAATTGAGAGCTCTTTTGATGCTGAGACTTTGACCGGCCTTATTTCCAAGGTTTTTAGAACGCTCACAAGTTCCTCCCAGGGATGACGAGTGGTTGAGTCTCCCATAAATCCTTTTCACCTGGTATTCGAGCTGTTTCTCAAGGCAAACAAGTCCCGTTTCTTGTGACTTTTGCAGCCCTTGACGGCTGAAATCGACCTTGGATTGATAACCCTGGGCGATCCCGCGGAAAAAAGAGTTCTTACTACGCAACCCTCTAAGTTCCGGATAATTTTCCTTGTGTGCTTTCCAGAGGTTTTCAAATTCCACGTTGAGGAAATTGGCCACATATTCGGCGATCTCCACATTGGATATTGAGCCAATAATCTCAAGATAGACTTCTTCCGTCCCGTGGTTAAAGACCGTGTCAACTAAAAAAGTCCTTAGAATACGGGATATAGCCGTGAGCTTAGCATTAACCCTTTTAGCTCCCAAAACCCTTTTTAAATACAGGTCCCCCCCGAATTCATCCTGGGGGGGCAAAAGGCTGTTCTTTTCCAGATTGTAGCGAACTAAAATTTCATTGGCCTTGATAGTGGCCAGTTGGGATTCATGAATATTGGGGCTGGCTGAAAGAGCCAAAAGCTTTTTTACCTTTTCTATAACCTTCTCACAATCCGAATCCCCGTTGGTCTTGAGGTTTTCCAGATCGATATCGGCTCGGGCCTTAAAAATCTCAGGACCCCAGCCAAGGTCTCTGCAAGTCTGCCTGAATTCCAGACCATGTTCTTTTGCCGTGGCGCCGGATGCCAGGTAAGCCAGAAGATGAGCCAGTTCGTGCCTCAGGATATTTTTCAAAACCTGATCCTTTGCCTGATAGACAAGGGCTTTGTTTAGACCAATCTCCATCAGATTCTGGTCAAAGTAACCGAGAAGCTTTGGACCTTCAAAAACTACGATCCCGAGACGGTAAGTATAACCCTTGTAGAAAAACCTTTTACGACGGACAGAAATTCCCACTTCTGTCCTGAGTATTTCAAAAGCGAGTTTTCGAACCCGGTCCAAAAAAGTCAAAATGGTTTGATTGTATAAAAGCATTGTATAAAAGCAAGGTTTCTCCGAATCCTCCTTGTCCCTCCTTAAAATATCCACAGGGCTTTAGCCGTATTCCAGGCTTTTCCCCCTAATTTCTCGCTCGCTTCCTCAGCAGCTTTTTCGCCCGCCTTGAGCAGATAGGGCCAAAAGGGGCTCAGAAAGCCCGTAACCGATTGAACCAATTGGGCCAGATCCATTTTACACCTCTCTCTTACCATAGATATGGTCCATAATGGCATTCATATTCTCCACATTTCCCATAGCCAGGATGTGGATGCCAGGGGCAAAATCCCGGATATGATCAATAAACTCACCGGCAACGGGAATACCTGAACCATACCTTTCAACCTTTGAGATAACCTCTTCCGGAATATTGATTCCAGGAACATTTTCATTAAGATACTTAGCCATCTTAACAGATTTTAGCGGCATCACCCCAATGAGCGCAGGCACACCTAATGGTTCTACCTTTTCAAGAAATCTTTTTGCCTGCTCAGGTGAATAGACAGGCTGGGTTTGGAAAAAATTGGCGCCGGCTTCTACCTTGGACTTGACCAGATCGATCTCCTTCTCTAAATTTCTGGCGGCTGGTGTGGCGGTAGCTGAAACAAAGAACTCAGTCTTGCCTTTGATCTCTTCGCCATTATAATCTAAGCCCTTATTTAGATTGCTGATCAGTTTGATCAAGCCGGGTGTATTCAGATTATAGACAGCGGCTGAGTCTTTGTATGGTCCATGTTGAGGCGGGTCCCCGGTAGTAGCTAAAACATGCCTCACCCCTAAGCAGTGAGCGCCTACCAGGTCTGCTTGCAAAGCTAAGATACTCCGGTCCCTTCTGGTTAGATGTGGAATACAACATATACCTAACTCCTCCTGAATGATATGGGCCAGGGCAAAGGTGTTTATCCTTAATCTGGCCATAGCACAGTCAATGATGTTTACCCCATCAGCCCTATTCAGGCTCCTGGCATCCTCTAAGGATTTCTCTACATCTGTCCCCTGCGTTCCCCCCAACTCGCAGGTAACCACAAATTCCTTTCCCAATTTCTCTCTTAATTCCATCTCTAACCTCCTTTAATTTTTGGTAAGCGTTCAGAATCCGGTACTGCCCGCATTCTTTGGTGAAATGCTGGCAGCCCGGCGACTGACAGTAGAGTTGTATCCTCTTCAAAAGTCATGGTATAGCTCTTAAGATAAATATTTTGGGGTAAG
>JASEGY010000228.1 GCA_030019105.1 bacterium
TCGGAAGTTTGAGCTCCAAACTTTAGCAAAAATTCTCTGTTCTTTAGAAAAACTGCAATGTCAACCCAAAACTCCATCACCCCCTTTTTAATCAAGTCCCATTTTGAAAACGGTCTCTTGTAATCCTGGTACGCTGCCGGCGAGGAGAGTGGATCAGGCATAAACAGGCTCCATAACGATGATCAAGGCATATCTTCTCAATAACTGGGGGTGAAGCTATGCAGTTCCTTAGAAACCAGGTTTCTTCAAGAAACCTGGTTTCTGCCCGCGTGTGGTTCTACCCCGAAATCGGATGGTTCTACCCCGAAATATTGAGAAGATACAAGAAATCAGCCGTCAAAGTAATTTTTTCTTTGACAAAAAAGATTTTTTCTGTTACACTAATATCTTTAAGGGCGGCGTCGCCAAGCAGCAAGGCAGAGGTCTGCAAAACCTCCATCCCCGGTGCAAATCCGGGCGCCGCCTCCAATATCAAAGGAAACCACCAACTACTCAGCTCTCATCTAAAACCACAGGGCATACAGATTACACAGATTAGTTTCACGCCTCCACTTCCTGGTCTTTGGTGACAATGTTGTCAAAAGCCAGGCAAGCTTCTAAGGCGCTTTGGAAAACCTTCAAGAGATTGGCAGCCTGAGAAGAACCTGTGAAATCTGTGCAACCTGTGGGTTTTCTTTTTGCAGGGCTAAACAAGTTATACTCAACGCGGGCATAATCTGCGATTTTGTATTTTCTCAATAACTCAGGGTAATTTGGTTGTAAGTTGTAGGTTGTAAGTTACTTCTACAACCTACAACCTACAACTTACAACCTATTCAAAATCGCAATTTATGCCCGTGCTGTGTATACTATTCTGAATTAGGAGGATTACTATGTTACCTGGCAGCACGCTAAAAATATTTTCAGGAAATGCCAATCGTGGTCTTACTCAGGAAATATGCGACTATTTAAAGATATCCATGGGTAATGCTGAGGTGTCAACTTTTAGTGATGGAGAGATATTAGTTCAAATTAATGAAAATGTCCGGGCAACCGATATCTTTGTTGTACAGCCCACCTGTCCTCCGGTTAATGACAGTCTTATGGAACTATTGATTATGATTGATGCCTTTAAAAGGGCTTCAGCCAAGCGGATAACAGCCGTTATCCCTTACTATGGTTATGCCAGGCAGGATAGAAAAGTTCGACCCCGAGTGCCTATTAGCGCCAAATTGGTCGCAAATCTGATTACTAATGCCGGCGCCAACCGGATTCTAACCATGGACCTGCATGCAGGACAGATACAAGGGTTCTTTGACATACCCGTTGACAACCTTTTAGCTGCGCCTATTTTGATTGATTATTTCAAGAAGAAAGACTTGCAGGACATGGTTATTGTCTCGCCTGATACCGGTGGAGTAGAGAGGGCCAGGGAAGTAGCTGAAAGACTGGGTGTCACTATTGCTATTATTGACAAACGACGGGAAAAGCCTAATGAGGCCGAGGCGATGCATGTTATTGGTGAGGTGCAGGACAGGGATTTAATTATCCTTGACGATATGATTGATACGGCTGGAACTCTAATTCAGGCAGTAGGGGTACTAAAAGAAAAGGGAGCTAAAGATATCTATGCCGCCTGTACCCATCCTGTCTTTTCCGGTCCAGCGGTAGATCGAATCAAAGACTCGAAGCTTAAAGAGGTTATCGTAACTAACACTATCCCTCTTAATGACAAGATAAATCCTAAAATCACGCCCCTCTCAGTGGCCCCGCTCCTGGGGGAAGCCATTCAAAGAATTCATGAGGGGGCAAGTGTTAGCTCGTTATTTAAAAATAAGTAGTAGCCGTTCACGGCTTGAAATTGGAAATTAGAAATTGGTGAAAAAGATGAAGCGAGTCTATCCGAAGAGTTATCAGATATGGTTTGGTACGACTTTGACAAGTGGAACAAATATGAAGGCTCAATTTCCAATTTCGGCCTTGATCATCGTTTGGGCAATTCACGAAATTGGTAGGTTGGGTTAAGCGGAGCGAAACCCAACACCAGCGTAGATTGTTGGGTTTCGTTCCTCAACCCAACCTACCCAAAATTGCCGAAACGATGATCAACGCCCCAATTTCTAATTTCTAATTTCAGCGTTCCGTGAACGCTTACTTAAGGAGGTTATAAAAATGGAACAATTAGAACTTGCGGCTAATTCCAGATCAGAGACTGGTAAAGAAGCTGCCAAACATTTGAGGGCGCAGGGATTTATTCCGGCGGTTGTTTATGGTGAGGGGAAGGAGACCATTCTCCTCCGGGTTTCTGCCAGGGATATTTTCCATCTTTTCTCTACAGAGGCAAAATTGCATGCCATCGTTAAGCTTAAACTGGATGATGGCAAAGAAAAGATGGTTATCCTTAAAGAAAAACAAATTCATCCACTCAGCGGTAAATTTCTTCACTGTGACTTTTACCAGATTGACCTTAACAAATTGATCAAGACCAAAGTCTCCATTAAACTCACTGGAAGCGCAGACGGGGTCAAGGCTGGAGGGATGATGGGGCAAGTAGTTCGGGAGGTAGAGATAGAGAGTCTTCCAACCAGGATACCGGAACATATTGAAGCAGATGTCTCTTCCCTTCAGATTGGTGAGCTGCTTTATCTGAAAGATCTAACCCAGGTGGAAGGAGTTACCATCCTGGGCGATCCGGAACAAGTAATAGCTACCATAGGTGCTCCGAAAGTGGTAGAAGAAGAGGTCGTGTCTGAGACTGGAGTAAAAGAGCCTGAAGTAATATCAGAACGCAAGAAAGAAGAAAAGGCGTAATGAAGTTAATAGTTGGGCTGGGGAATCCGGGTTCAACGTATGCCGGCACCCGACATAATGCCGGATTTATGGTCATTAATTCCTTAGCTAAAAAAATAGCTGTCTCGCTTGATACCCAGCGCTGCCAATCCCGGTTAGGTGAAGGAACCATGGCCGGGGAGAAAATTGTCCTGGCTAGGCCGGGGACTTATATGAACTTGAGTGGTGAAGCCGTCGCTTGCCTGGTAAATAGATACCGGGTCTCTTCCTCTGTGATTGAATGTAGCACAGCCGTCTCGGCTGTGAATAAAAATGAAATCACAGGCCAGAGGCCTGTGCTACTTTCCTCTGACCTTCTTGTGATCGTGGATGACACCAATCTGGACCTGGGGCGGATTCGTCTTCGCCTCAGGGGAAGCAGCGGTGGACATCGTGGCTTAGCCTCCATTATTGAGCATTTGGGCGGAAGTGATTTCCCCCGTCTCCGGGTGGGAGTGGGCATGTGCCCCCCACATTTAGATATGGCTGAATATGTCTTGTCCGAATTTGCCCCGGAAGAAGTAGAAATTATTCAAGAATCGATCGACCGGGCTGCCTCGGCAGTTATAACCTTTATCACCGAAGGAATAGAAAAAGCGATGGATATGTATAATGGATACTCAGCTTTCTGATCGTTTATTTGAGCGTGGGCGTAACTTTCTGGGCGTAAAGTATCCCTTTATCTGTGGGGCCATGACCTGGATCAGTAACCCGAAACTCGTTGCGGCGGTTGGCAACGCAGGCGGGTTCGGTTGCTTAACCGGCGGCAATGCCCCGCCTGAGATATTACAGCAGCAGATCGAGGAAACACGCCGTCTGACCGATCAACCCTTCGGAGTAAACCTCATCACCATTTCCCCTGCCTACCAGAAACATCTCCAACTTGTCCAATGGATGATTTCGGACGGCTTCAGCTTAAGCTCCTCAAACAGTTGGATGAGGGCGCTATTCACCGCAGTGAGGCCCAGGAGCAGGTCGAAGAATTCTGGATGGGCGCCCTTCGCCAGGCCGTGATCGAAGGAGACATTACCTCTGGTTCCCTTATGGCGGGTCAGTCGGTGGGATTAGTTGACAGGATTATGCCGGTGGCAGACATCTTAGAGGAACTCGTTCGGGATACTGAGGCTGAATTGCAGCACGGGTGGACGGTAACTATGGCTCAACCCTCGGATATGAGCCCAACAGCTATGGTGAGTGGCAGGAACAGCCCGATTTCTCCGAGCCGCCTCTGGCACTGAGCGGGGCCGCGGCCCACTGGAACGCCCGCGAGGATGACAGCGATTACTATACCCAGCCGGGCAAGCTCTTTCGCCTGATGAGCAAAGAGCAACAGGAGGCACTGTTCGGCAACACCGCCCGGGCTATGGACGATGCGCCGGAGATGATCAAGATTCGCCACATCGGCAACTGCCTGAAGGCCGACCCGGCCTACGGCGAAGGAATGGCCAAGGCCCTAAACATCTCGCTGAGCAAAGTTCTGAAGTAGGCAATTGTCAGCTAACAACCGGTTCCAGCGGACGACATAATGCGCCGCCGCTGAACCGGAACGTTAGCCCAGAGAAAAAATACAATTGTGTATTGAGGAGGGAAATATGATTTCGATAGATTTACCAACTACTGTTGAGGAACAGTTCCTTGAAGTAGTTCAAGATGGCTACAAGGGAAACTTGCAGATAGCCATTACAGCATTACTAAAATTACACAAAAAATATGGCTGGAAAGAGCAACTTTGGGAAGATGTAAATTCTGTTCGAGCCGAAGTTCGCAGAAAAGGCGGAATTAAATTGGAAATAATTGATGATGCAATAAAAAGATATAGGAACAGCATAGGAGAATCTGGTGCCTGAGATATTACGAGTTGTTATTGACACTAATCATATCATGTCAGCGATTCTCAGTGTACGGGGAGCATCCGCAAAATTGATTGGTTGGATGACAAAAGAGGAAGATTATTTCAAGCTGCTGCTATCAAAACCTATCTGGGACGAATACAGGACTGTTGCCGACTGGCTGATTCCAGTTACAAGACAGAATGAAAAGAAACGTATAATGAATGTACTGTATTCTCAGACGGATTGGATTGATCCTGAAATCCGATTGAATGTTTGCTCTGATGAATCTGACAATCGTTTCCTGGAATGTGCTGTCGTAGGTAATGCGGACTATCTTGTAACAAAAAACATCCGGGATTTTCCACCAAAGGAATATCAGGGTGTAAAAATAGTTCGGATCAGCAGTTTTTTGAAAGTATTAGAAAAAGTTGAACAATTGGGCGCTAAAAATTAATGTTAGGCGCGTAAAAGGTCAGCGGTTCGGATGCAAGCTCCGTCAGGATAACATCCTACGCAGAAGCAGTCCACACAACACCGTTCTGACTGGTGGGCGATTGCAGAGGAAACCGTTTCAAGGTGTGGAAGCGTTGAACAACTCAAACACGACGAGCATCGCAACACGGTAACATCCGTATTAGGAAGGAAGGTAGGGACGGTTCATTTTCATCGTTTTTCCTGTGATTTTTTGGAAATTGGAAATTGGCTTGGTGGTCTACTTTAGTTGAAGAACCTGTGTGTAAGTAGTGTATCAGTAGAGACAAGTGACCTGACCTTCCCGAAAGCTCGAAGCTTTCGGGAAGGTAAATGCTTGTCCCCAGTTTCGACAGTCTGTGCAATGCAAATAGGCCACCAAGGAAATTGGAAATTAGGCTTTTATGCTTTTGGACTGTAGTTCGTTCCATCATCTTTCCCAAATTTCCAATTTCTAATTTCTAATTTCAAGTCGCAAGCTTTCACACTAAAGTGAACCGTCCCGATTTTTCTTATTTGCTCCCACGCTCTGCGTGGAAGCCTAACGCCAAAGGAGTAATTCTCATGCAATTTTTAGATGTCAAAACCGATTTTGCGTTTAAAAAAGTCTTTGGGAGTGAGCAATCCAAAGGGATATTAATCGATTTCCTCAATGCTATTATCGATTTTGAAGACGAGACCATTACCGATTTAAGCATCGTTGATCCGTATCAAATCCCCTTACTCAAAGGAATGAAAGACAGTTATGTGGATGTGAAAGCTTTTCTGTCGAATAAGACGAAAGTCATCATTGAAATGCAAGTGCTGAATTTTGAAGGCGTTGAAAAGCGCATCCTGTATAATGCCGCCAAACTCTATTCCACCCAGTTAAAAAAGGCCCCAAAATATGAAACCTTAGAGCCTATTATTGCCTTGACGATCACCGATTTTGTCATGTTTAAGGAGTTGTCCAACGTCATTTCCTATTGGGCTCTTCGGGAAAAGGAGGCCTTAATCAAGTATAGTGACGATATTGAATTGGGTGCAGTTACTCTCCGCTACTGACCCAAGCATTTGGGGTAAAACGG
>JASEGY010000229.1 GCA_030019105.1 bacterium
GAACCCTGAACTTTGAACCCTTTGGCTCTTACCCTTAGATTTGAAGAGGATACGAGTTACGTCTAGTTTTTCCCAGGAACTTCCACCTTAGTGGCCAGAGAAAGCCTCCTGGCTCCAGCCAGCCGGCATTCATCAAGGGCATCAATGACCGCTTCGGTCTGAGACTTTTTATCGGCCAGCAAGGTAAAGACTGTTTTAGGATTACGCTTTAGTTGGGCCTTAACATAATCTCTTAGCTCTATTAATGTTAGCTCCTTGTCATCGATAAAAATCCTCCCCTCTTTATCCAGGGCAATCAGGACATTTTCTTTGGGCAGTAAATCTGAGGAGGCGGCAGAAGGCCTCTCCACAGTAATTCCTGTTTCCTTGGAGAAAGTAGTAGTTACTACAAAAAAGATCAGCAGAAGGAAGACCATATCGATCAGGGGGGCAATGGTTAGTTCAACCCGTTTTCTCTTTTTTCGCTGGGGGATAAAATTATTAGCCATCGACATTATCGCTCATTAGCTACACTTTGGTGCTCATCCGCTACTACTTTGATTATGAAAATCTAATAGCACACGGATAACACGGATACTACGGATTACCACGGATAAAATCAGTATAAATCCGTTAAATCCGTGTCATCCGTGTGCTATTAAAAAGAGTAGCTATTCCCACTGATTAGGTACTTTTTTCTAAATCAAAGTACTAACGGGTGAGCACCGAAAAATGGAAAAGGAAGAAAGAACCTTGTTTTCCCTTTGAACCCCTATTTTACTAATTAATTTCCCCTTTTTCCTTCATTACACCCTGAACGGTTACAACAGATTAAGAAACTTCGTGGTACTTGATTCCATCTCAAGCTGAAGCCGATCGACCTTGTTGCTCAAGAAATTATGGAAGAGCATGGTCGGGATAGCCGTGATCAGCCCGGCCTCGGTAGTGATCAAAGCCTCGGATATGCCGGCGGCCAGGGCATTCGGATCGGTTGTGCCGGCAATAGAGAGGACATTGAAGGTGGAGATCATGCCGGTCACGGTGCCCAGCAAGCCTAAGAGAGGCATTATTGTCCCCAGGACGGCAATAGTGGAAAGATACCGTTCTAAACCCGGCAACTCCTCCAGAATAACCTCCCTGATCCTTTCCCGGACTACTTCTTTCTCATCCTGCCTGTTTGTTATTCCTACCTGCATTATTCGAGCCACCGGCCCCCTGGTTTCAGCGCATAGTTCACTTGCCCCGGAATATTCCGCCTTTCTCTCCAGGTCAAAGAACTTTCTCAAGAACTCCGGCCGGGTTCTCTGCCGCGAGAGAAATATCCAGCGCTCGATGATCAAGGTGAAGGCCGTCACAGAGGTAAGAATGATAACGACTAATACCGGCCCACCTTTTAAGGCGCTTTCATAAGCTGCTTCAAACATCTCAATTCCTTTCTTCCTGATGTCTGGTAGGCTGGTTGTCTAATGGCCTATTCCGGCCTTGATCATCGTTTCGGCAATTTGTAGGGTGGGCTTTGCCCCACTGCCATTAAGTTAAGGGTAACTCTTTATGCTAAGGCGATATAGGGAGTATGTAATTCGTCCCGCAGTCACCTGTGAAGGGAATTTACCCTTTAGGGTTTCATTTGCAGCACAATACCAGGAGAATGAAAGGCTAAAGCCTAAACTCCTACCTTGCCAACCTATTGTGTTTCAAAAGCTTCGGCTTAACTTAATGGCAGTGGGGCTTTGCCCACCGATTTCTGCAAACGCCTTTGTGGTGGGCAAAGCCCACCCTACTTCTGCTCCTCCCGAGTTCGTGAATTGCCGAAACGATGATCATTGCCCCTATTCCAATAGGGATATTCATTTATCCTTCGCTTCTCCAATCGAGCCGAACTCCTCTTCCAACTCCTCTATTGTTGGCAGGCTGCCCTTCATCTCTTCCGGCAGCGAACGAGTTAGTTGGTAGGCCGATATACCGATCGGTTTGGACGTGTCGCGCAGAGTGTACTCCACAATCACCCGGCTTCTCGATTTACACAGGATAATGCCGATGGATGGCTCGTCATCCGGATGGCGCATATGGTCGTCCACCGCAGACAGGTAAAAATTTATCTTGCCGGCGTATTCCGGTTTAAATTCGCCCGTTTTCAATTCAATGACCACGAAGCAGCGTAGCTTTACGTGGTAAAAGAGCAGATCGAGGTAAAAGTCCTGCCCATCAACTTTCAAATATACCTGGCGGCCAACAAAGGCGAATCCTACCCCCAATTCCAGTAAGAATTCGCTGATATGATCAACTAGGGTTCGCTCAAGGTCGCGTTCACGGACATCTTCGTCCAGACTCAAAAAGTCAAAAAGATAGGGGTCTTTCAGCATCTGCTGAGCCAAATCGGATTGGAGGGCTGGAAGGGTTCGCTCAAAATTCGTGGTCGCCCGGCCTTTCCGGTGATACAGCCCGCTTTCGATCTGATGCACCAGAACATTCCGGCTCCAGCCGTGCTCGACGGTCTGGCGGATATACCACTCTCTTTCGACCGGGTCTTTTACGTAATCCAGAATGCGAACATTATGCCCCCACGGAATTTGTGCAACAACCTGTTGCACAAATTCCTCCTTAGGATAGGCGTCAGCGAATGCCCGCATGTATTTGATATTTCGAGACGAAAAGCCCTTCATATCAGGGAAAGCCTGCCTGAGATCAGCAGCTAAACGATCAATGACCTTCGTTCCCCATCCCTCCTGGCGTTGGCGCTCAAGGATTCGCCGCCCGATATCCCAGTAAAGCAAGATTAGTTCCTGGTTAACAGAAAAAGCGGCTTTCACCTGGGCAGATCGAATCCGCGTTTTCAGGTCGGCGAGGAAGCCGACATAACCAGCCGGCAGGCCGGAAATTTGTGCAGTGCCTTCTGGTACAGTCGGCCCCCTCTCCAATTTCGTATCTAAAAGCTCTTTCTCAGTTGCCATAGCCAACTCCCCTCCTTCCGGCAATCATCTATCTCGATCAATCTTTCCATCTCTTCCAGCGGGATATATTTTTCATCACCTGTAACGTCTTTCAAGAGTTCATCCCATTCTTCGTCCCACACTTCCATTACAATCCTACCAATCTTTCCATCTCTTCCAACGGAATATAATCTTCCTTTTTACTCTTTGCGGCTCTCTCTTTAGCCAGATGCCCCAAAACCATATCTTCCAAGGCCTCAGTCAGCCTTTCCATTTTAGTATATTCCTCGTAATCCACCATTACTCCTACCGGTTTATTTCTTTTTGTCAGAACAACCTTGTTTTTCTTTAATCCGGCTAATATATTAGGCACTTCCGTTCTTAATTCACTGACTCCAATAATGGTAGTCCTCTCATCTACAGTGAGCATTACTATCCACCTCCTTTTGTACAGCTTAATGTATAGTTAAATTATACAAGTAGGAAGTATATTTGTCAAGTAAAATCTGCCTAAAATTTGGTCTCGATCCCGGCCACAGGCAGGATACCAAACATCACAGCCTCTTCCGGTTCGGAATAATAGTCGTCTTCATCGTAGTAGTAACCATAAAGGTTCTTCCGGTTGTAAAGATTTATTACCTCAAAGTAGAAAGAATGATCGAGATTCCAGAGCTTGAAGTCCCGGGAGAAACGGACATCTATCCGATGATACCAGGGCATCCGCTCTGAGCGAATAAATCCCTGGGGGATCTTAATTTCGCCCTCTTCCTGTATTTGCCGGGATAATTTATGAAAAGGAGTACGCGGGTTCCCACTGTCGCATCGCCACTTCATGCCCAATCGCCACTTGTCCGACAGCTTATAATTAGCCACCACTGAGATGGTATGCCTCCTGTCCTGATTGGTAGGATAAAGCGTTGGGTCATAGTAAGGAATAATGCCCTTACCCCAATCGAAGTACCCATATCTTCGTTTGCTCTTTGACAGGGCGTAGCTTATCCAGCCGTCGAGTCGTCCCCCTTCCTTCTTCTGGAGAAAGAATTCGAGCCCTTTGGAAAATCCCTGGCCGTCATTAGAGTAGCTATCTTCCCCATCCTGAATAATGAGATGCCTGAAGTCTTTATAGTAAGCCTCTATCCTGAGCCGCACATCTTCAGAAAGTTTCCGTTCCATGCCCATGACATGGTCAAGTCCCCGCTGGGCTTTCAGGCCAGGGCTTTTATCGTACTGGTAGGCATCTACCCCAAACTGAGAGTTATACCCGCAGGCTGCCTTAAGGGTCATCTTATCTCCCAGGGCCAGACTGAGAGATATTCGGGGAGTAAATACGCTGTCATTAGCCAGGTCAAGACGTTCATATCTGACACCAAAATCACAGGTGAGCAGCTTTGGCATAAGTTGCCACTTATCCCAGAGGTAGTAGCCGGTATATCTATTTCTTTCATCAAAATCGGTCACATCCTCCTGGCCGCTTTCTTCTTTCTCGTAGACATACAGGTCAGCATCTCCCCAGTAGATATAAGTTCCCGCTCTGAGCTTATGCCTCTTCCCTAAATAGCAGGTGAAGTCCTGCCGGAAGGAATAGTCACAGGAAGCAAAATTTACGTCAAAAGGTTCCGTTAAACTATATTCATGATAATTTCCGTCCCCCCATAGATGGGAAAGGGTGGTTTCGGAGCTAAGCTCAGGGGAGATGAGCCATTTATAATTAAGGCTTGATATGTTTTGAGTACCGTCCCACTTAAATCTCTCCTCAGGCAGTCCCGGGACTTTATCTTCTTCATCCTCATCTTCGGCAACCAGATCCAGCCCCTCACCTGAGAATAGATGATACAGAGATATTTGATGCCCCGGAGCCGGTTCATAATAAACCTTAGCAAAGACCTCGTGGAAAAAGGGATACAACTGATCTTTCTGATCTAACATATTCAGGACAAGGTCATAATTAGTTCGTTTAGCCGAGAACAACCAACTGGCCTGATTCTTTAGCAACGGGCATTCTAATTGGAGATCAAGGGTAGTAACTGAGGTCTCTAAGCTGCCGGCAAATTGTTCCCGACTACCCTTTTTATAACTAATATCGACCACCCCGGCCAGAACATTACCTGTCTCAGCCGGCAGTCCGCCGGCATAGAAATCGACCTTGTCAATCAATTTGGTATTAAAGGTGGTTACCCGTCCATCCCAGTGGTAAGGATTGGGGATAAAGACCCGGTCGAGGACAAAGATCGTCTCTGACGGCTGTCCTCCCCGGACATAAAGCTCTCCGGAGAAATCTCCAGGCGAGATCACGGCGGGTAAGGTCTTTAATGTCTCAGCTATGTCGCTAAAGAGATCCACCGAGGATTCGCGAATAACCTTTGGGGTGAGTGTCTCCTTGCTGGGCAGGCTTTCCTGATGAGGCGGCTTTTGCTTGGCCTTAATCACAATTCCTTCTCCCGGTTGGGTAATGGCCGGCTTAAGGACAGGATGCCAGGGCTGTTTTTTCCCCTCTTCAACCTCGATGTTAATGGTCTCAGTCTGATACCCTGGCAGGTGCGCTACTAATTGGTATTCCCCTGCCTCGATATTCTCCAGAAGATAATAACCCCGTGTATCGCTTTTGGTTGTATGCGAAGTTCCATTGAGATCGACTTTTACGCCGGCCAAAGGCCGCCGGGTAATCTCCTCGGTAATCTTTCCAAAGACGGCCCCCTCCGCGGCAAAAACCCTGGCGCTCCAGGCAAGGGTAAAGATAATCATCCATCCGGCCAGGCCGGCTCGGCCCGCCAGGCTGAGCTGTACTATTCGTTTCTCCATAGCCGGTTTTTTCTCCTGAAGTAATTTCCTGCCCGTTTCTTTTTTGACAAATTACTTTCTCAAAAATTACATAAAGATTTCGTCTGTACCTCTACTTAACTGTTTAGTATATCACAATCACTTTACCAATTCAACTATTTTTGCGGGGACTACCAGAGATAAATAGCATTGAGATGGCAGCGAATATACAAAAATAAGCGAAAAGGTCTCCATATTTAGAGTAAAAAGTTGTTTCTTTTCTCAAGCCGGCTTTTCCTTCTAATACCATTGGCCTGTAAAGAACTGACTCTTTCAATATCCTGCCGTAAGGGTCGATAATCATAGAGATGCCGGTTTGGGCCGCTCTGACTACATAAGATCTGGTTCCTACGGCCATAAAGACACTGGAAGTAGGGTATGTTGCAATGGAACCTGTTCAGGTTGGTCAATTCTTTACCCTGATGCACAAAAGACATAAGA
>JASEGY010000022.1:0-16342 GCA_030019105.1 bacterium
TCCGCAATCTGCAATCCAAAATTGGTTTGGTTGCGGCCAGAGGCCGCGCTAAGTTGTTCAGGGTGAAATTGGGCGTCTTCATCCAGGAGAGGAACTTCTCCTTGTCCCCGAATATCTCTACTCCCCGGGCCACCACCTCAGCGATCTGCAGGATCTGCTCTGAGACAACCCGGTTGAAACGCTGCTGCCGACTGTATCGCTTGATCGTGCGTTCAGTCACAGACAGCAACTGAGCGATCTGGCTTGCCGAGAGACTGAGGTAGTCGGCCAAACGCAGAAGTGCATCCTTGGTTATACCCCTGTTGCTCAGATCGATCAGGTCCATGCGGCTTGTGATATCCCCCCGAAGCACATCCCTGCCTCCAAGTATGTTTGAAATGTTCGAAAACTGCATAGTTGACTCCTTCCAAGTTAGGCGATGAAACAAGGCCACTACTGCTTTATCCTCCTCAGATACTCCTGAAAAAAAGCCAGGAAAGTGGTTAAAAACAGACCTGTTATCATCGCGATAAAGATATTCAAAGCAACCTTAGGTTTATATTTCTTCTCTGGCGGAACAGCGGAATCAAGTATTTGTACCTGGGGAGCCTCTTTGGCTTCGGTTATTCCGGCCCGTTCGTATTCCTCAGAAAGCAGCTTAAAAAGTGTCTCCTGCACGATGACTTCCCTCTTTAAACGGGCTAACTCAAGCCCTACGGCCGGGACCCTGGCCAGGGGGATAGCAGTTCGGTCTTTACCTTTGCCACCGTGTTCGAGAAGGTCGTACTGTTTGGAAAGCTCCTGAATTTCCAGGCGCTTCTTAGCTATATCAGGATGGTCAGGCGAGGTGTAGCTGGACATTACGCCTACCTGAACCTCGAGGGCAGCCATCCCGGCCTTTAATTCAGCCGCCGCTTTGATGGCCTCAGTTACTTCCTCTGAAAGAGAAATAGTTCCTTTCTCTTCCTGAAAGGCTTTCAGGGCATCTTCTGCCTGGCGAAGTTTCTTTTCAGTCTCAGTCAGTTGGCCCTCGATAAAAATCCTGTTTTGTTTGGCTTCAAAAACGCTATTTTGATCAATGTAATCCTGGAGAGCCCTGATGTATCTATTGGCAATCATGGCGGCCAGGTCCGGTGATTCGGCCTGGGCCGCAATTCGGATAGTTCCCTCTTTGTCTTGAGTTATCTGACTTGCTTTCTCCAGATGTTTGACTGCCTCTTCCATATTCGCAGCTTCGTATCTCTTAATCAGTTCCAACTCTTTAATCACCTGAACAGCGACTGTCCGGCTTCGCAGTATGGGCAGATAATAGCCCCCTATTCCGGATCGCTCCATTAAGGGTAACATCTGGCTTCCCATCGGCAGGGCCGACAGGGCTGACAACAAACCGCCCCGGCTCTCTTTGGCCGGAGGAAGGATGGAGGCCTCAGCCAAGTAAATCCGGGGCAATAGCAGGGAAACTACGCCGGCCGCCAGGACCACCAGAAAGGTTCCCCCAATGATCAGCCTTCGATTATTTTTAATCACCCGCCAGTAGTCGAGTATGTTTATCTCTTCGGCCATAATAGGCTCCTTTTAGGCCCTGGTCATCGTTTCGGCCATTGTGACCGACCAGAAACCAGGTTTCTTGAAGAAACCTGGTTTCTTCGGTGCTTGAGCGGCCGAAACGATGACCATCGCCTCCTTAGTCAGTAGTTAGCGTCGAATCTCCTGTGACTCTGCCTTTACCCGCTCAATGACCCAAGAATGAATGAGTGTAGAAGAGGAAACACCTTTACGTTTCGCCAATTGATTGACCGTCTTTAAGTAGGTAGGTTCAAGTCTGAGATGGACCATTGTCTTTTGTAATTCAGGTGACAACTCAATCGATTCTTCAAACGGCTCCAACTCGTCCCAGATATCGCCCAGATCATGAGTGCTGTAAAATTTAGCCGCTTCCTCTTCGGTCATATCTTTTGGGATATCCTCTATTGATTTAAGTTTAGCCAGTTTCTTACTCATTTAAATCTCCTGCAATATTGACGCAATTCCTACTTCGCAATAGTATCAACCATAAAGACCAGGGTAAGGCTCTGCACCAGGACACTCAGCCAATCTCTCCAGCCCTTGATCTCCAGCCGGTCAACCACGATTGTCTCCCCGGCATCTACGACTGTTTCTCGACTTACTTTTCTGGTAGAGCCATCTCTTCGAGTGATCTCGATTCGTTTTTCGTTAGCCCGTTCAGAAAATCCGCCGGCCAACCCCAAATAATAACTGACCGTCCTGGCCGGTTCGTAGGGAAATGTCCCCCCTGTCTGAACCTCTCCTACCACAGTAACCGTATTCGGAGCCGCCGGGACGGTAATAACATCTCCATTGAGCAAATCAAGGTCAGTCTCAGGGTCTTTTTCTATCATCAGGTCATAAAGATTGACGCTTAAAACATCACCTTCCCGTTCTATCTTGATGTCTTCCCTGGTAGCCGTAGAGGTAATCCCACCGGTCCTGAGGATAACCCCCCTTAACGTTTCCCCTTTCAAAAGGGTGTAGACACCTGGCTTTTCTACCTGGCCTTTCAAGAGCACAGTATCCTCTACCTGCTCCAGGGGAGGGACTATAATTTTATCACCCCGGTTAAGGACCAGATCGTTCTCCTCCAATTCTAATCGAGACAGATCAAGAGGTATAACCTCCCTGGATTCATCCCCCCTGATTCGGATGCACATAGCTTCCTGTTTGGATGCCTGGGCTAAGAGCCCTCCGGCCATCAGAATAAGATCACTCAATCTCATTCCCTCTCCTAAATCATATTCCCCTGGCCGTTGAACTTCGCCCTCGATAGAAACTCTAAATTCTTCCAGTTGAGCATAAGAATAGATAGTAATCTGATCGCCATCCTCAAGTTTAGAACCTTGTTTCAGGTCAGTTACATCAACCCAAACAGCGGTTTTTTTCTTAGTTAGTGTAATTCGACTGATAAGAACTTTTTTCAAATAAGCCTCGGGATGAAACCCGCCAGCCATAGTTAGAAGGTCTTCGAGCCCTTCTTCCTCCTTGAGTTCATATTGACCGGGACGTTTAATTTTGCCTTCGATGGTTACGGTGGGACCGGCCGGCGGGACATAAATTACATCATCCGCTTCAAGGAGCAGGTTCTGATCTAATTCCCCTAAAAAGAAAAACCGGTAGAGATCAACCTCCTGAATGCGGAATGCGGAATGCGGAATGCGGATTTTTCTTCCTCTGACTTCTGAATTCTGAATTCCGAATTCTGAATTCTGCCTTTTTAGTTGTATTCTCCTTATTGAACCGGAAGGCTCAAGTCCCCCGGCTCTTTTTATCGCGGTAGAAATATGGTCAAGCGGGCTAAGTCTATAACTATCCGGCTGCTTTACCAGGCCCAAAACAAAAACCCTGATCGGCCGAAGTCCGGTCAGCAAGACATTGACTTCGATATCCTTGTAGTATTTACCTACCTGTTTTGAGACCGTCTCCTGAGTTTGGCTAATGGTCAAATTCTGGACGAATAATTCTCCCACTCGCGGGATAAATATCTTACCCTCTGGTGTCACCTGAAGGCGGTAACTGGTATTTAATTTGCCCCAAATATTGATACTTAAGACATCTCCCGGACCTAAGCGGTAGTCGGGTGGAGTCAGGGCGGCCCCCTCTAAATAGGCCCCCTCCTGGACTTCACCGCCCCCAAGTAGTTGGTGACCGAAGGGTAAGACAGATGTTCCCTCCGATCCAATCCCGGGTTGGGCGACTAATCCTTCCATCTCCTGGGCATTGGCCTTCACCTCAGATAATAGAAGAAACAACAGAGACACAACCAATATACTACCAATCCGTAATCCCGGGTACCCACGAAGTGGGTGCGCAATCCGCAATTCCTACCTCCTCTTCCACCTCTACGAAATACCCGCTGTCCTCAGGGCCGTAGCCACATTGGTATCTTTTAAGGCCAATTCCTTCAATACCCACTCTATCTTCTTTTCTCTTTCCTCCCGTCTCACTTCTCTTTCTTCAAGTTCACTGGTTTTCTTTATCGCCGGGGCAAGGGCAGTGCGCCTGTCCCACATGACAAAGCCAACCAGGGAGAACATACCGGCAACTATAACCCCCATCACAGCAATCATAATTCCAAATCCCCATAGCATAAAATCTTTCAAGTCGTTTATCTGTGCCTGGAGATTCTTTTGTCCCTCTTCGAGCCTTTCTTCCAACCTGATAAGCCTTTCTTCCAACTTGGTGAGCCTTTCTTCCAACCTGGTGAGCCTTTCGATCAATTCCTTAGCAGTAATAGTTGGACCTTTATCTACTACTCGTTGCTGAAGATATATATCTTCCCCGGTTTCTTGCCGGTCGGTTCCAGGGGCAGCTAAGGTTAGGGTGGGATAGAGAAGTATTAGAAAACCTGCTGCCGTCCATATAATATTTTTTAGAAGTGTCAAAGACATTATTCGCCTCCTTTTCAATTAAGTTTCGAGTCTCGAGTCTCGATTTGCGGTTTTCGCACTTCTCGAAACTCGAAACCCGAAACTATAGACTTCATGAAAAAGATTTTGGGGTTGGTTATCCTTTGGAGTTTAGGCTTTAGCCTTTCATAACTAATGAAATCCTAAAGGATTAACTCCGAAAGCTACGTAGCCTATATTGAACTCGCCTACCCCAAAATATTTATCTTAAGAGCTATACTTCTTCCCCCGTTTGGCCAAATAGGAGCTCAGGCCGTAATCTAACGGTGTGCCGGTATCAAAGCAAACATAATCTATGGCTGCCTGCCCGCATTCTTGCTGCATTTTGTTAATAAAATTTTTTATATGCGAAAGATATTCCTCTCTGAGATAATCCGCCTCAATCGGAAGCTCGGTTCCATCTTCCATATCCTTAAAAAGGAGAGGGCCGTCAAAAGGAAAGGTAAGCTCATAATTATCAAGCAAATGGAAGAAAAGGACTTCGTGTTTCTTGTGCCGGAGGTGACTCAACCCGGCCATAACGGCTGCCTGATCATCAAACAGGTCAGAAATGACAATGAATAACCCCCGGCGTTTAACTCGTTCCGCTAATTCATGCAAGGTTCGGCTGATGCTCGTCTCTCCTTTTGGCTTAAGGCTTTCTAATTCTTCCAGGATGGCATGGAGGTGGGCAGGATGTCCCCGGGGTGGAATGTAGTTCCGAATCCCCTCATCAAAGGTAATCAAGCCAACATAATCTTGCTGTTTAAGCATTAGGTAAGTCAAAGAAGCTGCCAGATACGAGCCATATTCAAGTTTAGTCACCCTGTCTGATCCGTATCCCATAGAGGCGCTCGAATCTAACAGCAAATAAGCTTTCAGGTTGGTCTCCTCTTCAAACTCCTTGATGTAAAATTTGTCACTCTTACCGTAGGCCTTCCAATCTATGTAACGAACTTCATCTCCTGGAACATAAGGCCGGTATTCAGCAAATTCAACATTAAACCCCCTGAAGGGAGACTTGTGCAGCCCGGCGATGAAACCTTCCACCACTAATCTGGCTTTTATTTGAAGGCCGGATAATCTTGATATGACCTCTGGTTTTAAAAATCGACGATAGTCTTCCATAGGTGAATGGTAGTCTGGTAGTCTGGTAGTCTGGTAGTCTGGTGTCTGGTGTCTGGTAGTCTGGTGTCTGGTAGTCTGGTAAGTAGTGATCCGGTGAGTAAAAGACTGATGTTTGATAGCCTGGTGAGTGGTGATCTGATAAGCAGTGGTCTGGGAAATACCAGACACCAGACCACCACTCACCAGACACCAGACACCAGACACCAATCCCCCGCTAAAACCGATACGAAATCGAGAAGCGGTGAGAGATACCCAGGTCGCTGTTGTTAAGCACGGCGTAATCTAACGTGAGGCCTCCCGGAATTGTGGTTTCACTTTTTCGAGCGCCTCTGCTGCCATAGTATTTTTGTTCCTCCCGATAATAACTTGTCCGAACTGTTTGGCCCTTCATCGGCTTTATCCCCAGACCGGCGGTAATATCACCTTCATCATATCCTGCTCTTAAAGCCAACTTTCCGTTAAGCAAGCAAAACTCTGTCCCTCCATGCACCTTGACAGACCGGTCACTGGTCTTATCTACATCCAGGGCAAGGATAAGGGCATTCTTCAGCAACCGATAGGCTGCCCCGGCCCGAAGAGTTAATGGCCATTTATCACTTTCTTCTTCCCGCTTTATCTTCGGCCCCAGCACATTTTCCAGATTTAACCCGAGGCTTAACTCTGGCCTGGCCCGATAGAGCAGACCAAGGTCTACGCCCATGCCGCTGCCGTCATCATCGCCCCACTCGTGAGAGGCCCACTTGAAATTTCCGCCTGCCGAGAGACGTGGGGAAAGTTTATAACTGCCCGCAAAAGAAAAAAGGCTTCTTTTATCAGACATGTCTCCACCAGGGGTATTATTTTCATCCGTCCGTTCAGTTCCATCCACACTCAATTGGGCGAATCCACCCCCCAGACTCCAGGATGGAAAGGAACGGCCGAGGCCAAAGAAATAATACTTTGTTTCCTCAAAGAGGCTGACATGCATCAGAGATACTTCTCCACCTTTGATCTGAGACAATCCAGCCGCATTAGCGCCGATAGCCCCCAGATCGTCTGCCAGGCCGACATAAGCCTGGCCCATAGCCTGAGCTCGGGCCGCCGTTCCCAGGGCAGTAAAATAGCCTGGAAGCCCCCCGTCTTCAGAGGTAGCATGGGCAGAACTACCCCACAGCAAGATTCCTATTAGCGAGATAATGCGGATTGCGAATTGCGGATTGCGGATTGTTCCGATTTTCGATTTCCGATTTTCGATTTCCGATTGCAGATTCAATGTAATTAGGTTCCCTTTCATCTGGTAACCACCTCCTTAAAGATTTTGTCTGGTCTTTTGGTCTTCGATTTTTCTGCGTCCTACTTATTCATTGTTTCACCTGAAAATCCCTTTTTGGGATACTGCTTAGTTTTTCGGTGCTCATCCGCTACTACTTTGATTATGAAAATCTAATAGCACACGGATAACACGGATACTACGGATTACCACGGATAAAATCAGTATAAATCCGTTAAATCCGTGTCATCCGTGTGCTATTAAAAACAATAGCCTTCATAAAAGCTAAAGGTAGTGACGCTATCCACACTCAGGAGTTAATCCTTTAGGATTTCATTATGAAAGGCTAAAGCCTAAAATCCGAAATATAGCTTGCTTTAGCTTTCGTGTGCCTCATTGATTAAAAAGAGTAGCTATTCCCACTGATTAGGTACTTTTTTCTAAATCAAAGTACTAACGGGTGAGCACCAGTTTCTCTGCCAGCCACAGATTCACTAATGTTTCCGAATGCACGCCTTTGCGGCTTGCCACCCCATGAATCTGCTTTGCCAACCCATCTTCGATCTGAAAAAGGTTAATATGCCTGGTCTCTTTCGGGGAAAATTCGAGTTCAACTTCTTTCAACACGTCCTCATAGTCAGTAAGATCGTGAGTATCAAAAAAATCCTGAAATTCATCAACACTTTTAAAGCTCGGAATTGGATCTCGCTTACTTTTTGACATGTTTCTGTCGTCTTTCCCGCTTTTCTATATAGGCTTCGATTTCTTCAAGGGATAATCGCTGCAAGATATCTTCGGTAGAAAGCCCCTGCAACCGATCTTCGGTAGAAAACCGCGGCAAAACCTCTTCGGGAGTTAAAAGATTCAGATGGTCCTTTGTATAATCCCGTTTGAAATCTTCCATCGTGTACGGCATACCAATTCCCTATCCCCCCAGCTTCGATATTGAATCTCGCTTACTTCTTGTGGCATGTGTCTGTTGCCTTTCCCGCTTTTCTAAGTAGGCTTTGATTTCTTCAGTAGAAAGCCCCTGCAACCGATCTTCGGTAGCCAACAAATTCAGATGCTCCTTTGTATAATCCCGTTTGAAATCTTCCATCGTGTACGGCATACCAATTCCCTATCCCCCCAGCTTCGATATTGAATCTCGCTTACTTCTTGTGGCATGTGTCTGTTGCCTTTCCCGCTTTTCTAAGTAGGCTTTGATTTCTTCAGTAGAAAGCCCCTGCAACCGATCTTCGGTAGCCAACAAATTCAGATGCTCCTTTGTATAATCCCGTTTGAAATCTTCCATCGTGTACGGCATACCAATTCCCTCCAATTGATAATTCTCGAACAACTGGTTGATGATTGTGCTCATCTCCCCTGTGTGGCTCCGATACTGAGCCGCACCAGACATGACCTTCTCTCGAACCCCACTGAACAAATGCCATATCGCGTTGTGTTCTGCCACCGGCATCTCATTCAACACGAGTACTCGAATCCGATGCGCGCCCCACACCACCTCATAGACACCCGCCTGCAATCTCTCCAACCTCACTTGGTTAGCCAGCAACTGTGGGAAACGGGTGCTGACCCCATAGAGCCGAAACTGATCTTTCGGCAAAAGATCGTCCCACGAAGGGCTGGTCTGCTTACGATAATTAACGTAGTGTCCGGTCAGTTCATCAAGCGCCCAATCATCGAGCGGTTCGTGTAATGATTTATAACTGAGGAGATTATGTGTAACTATATTATCCAACCCATCAGGCATCTGTCCCGAAAATTCACCGGTCTGCTTCTTCAGAATGACCACATCGAGTAGTTGCCGTTTGACGGAAAGGTCCTTTTCAAGCTCGACAACAAAGGGTGAGTCCGTGAAGAAGTCAGTTAGGGCTAAACCAAAGAGACGATGCCAGTCAATCATAATTTCTCTGGTTCCCACGCTCTGCGTGGGAACCCCCATCCGGGACGCTCTGCGTCATAGTCTGCATCCCCACGCAGAGATGGGGACGAGGGGTAGGGTCGAAAATCACAGCTACCCGACCTCAATTTCTAACCGCACAAGTCGAAAAATCCTGAAAAATCTGCGTTTATCTGCGGCCTATTTATTTCACCTGACCATTATCTTCCTTACGACATTATCTCCCCCAGCCTCGATATAACACAGGTAAACCCCGGCTTCCACCAGGGTGCCATCACCGTTTTTACCATGCCAGGAGACCTCGTTCGGCCCGGCCTTACCGCCTTCATCTCCGGCTGAGAACTCAAACTCCTTGACCAGATGGCCAAGCAGATCGTAGAGACGAATAGTCACATTGGTATCCTTCTTCAGATGATAAACAATCTTTGTCCCCTGGGAAGGCAGGAAGGGATTGGGATAGTTGCTTACTTGCGAAATAGTTGCCAGGGTTTCAGGATTCGTCCCGTACTCTACCAACCGGAATTCACCGGTATCCGTAGTAGTTGCCGTAACTGTATTATTACCTGTATTCGGCACTGAACCAGGCACCAGCTCCCAGGTTTTACTATTCTCATTGTAATGGTACATCCTCAGGTTCACTTCATTGGTTACCTTATCTTCCTGATAGGGGATAATGACAGTAATGCCTTCTTTTAGAAAAGCTCCTTCATCCAGGGCTATTCTCAAACCCGGATTATCGGACGGCTTTATCTTATCATAGTAAATCATCTTTGTCGGTGTATCAATGGAATCTACCTGAACATAACCGTCCGTATTAAGTGCCCCGGAGGGAATAATAACTTCCCCTCCACCATCGACTGAAATTGTCCCCCCCAGACCGGCTGTAATCCACTGGGCAGAACCTACGATGGTGATAGTAGTAAGGCGCACATCAGAATAACTCCCTATATTTCCAGCCAAATCCCAGGCCTTAACCCGGAAAGAGTAGGTGTGAGAGAACTCCCCGGTAAATTCATAAGAAGTTGCCGTCGTGTCAGAAGCCAGGGTTCCCCAGGAACCGCTTCCATCCCTGTATTCAAGCCGGTAGGAGGCTATCCCTGACCGGTCATCTGTCCCGGCCCAGCTTAGCATAAAGGTTACTCTTGAGTTGGCCGGCAGGGCAGTCAGGAAAACCGTCGGTGACGTTGTATCAATGTTAATGGTGTAGGTTGAATTTGACTTCGTAAGCCCACCGGCGTTATTTTCCGCCTGAACATACCAGGTGTGCGAGCCTGCTGTAAGCGCTTGTGGTGGAGTAGCCTGTGTGGCCTGGATGCCTGTAACTTTCTGTTGGTTATCTATAAAGACACTGTAACCGGCAATCCCTGATTCCGGATCAGAAGATGAGTGCCAGGACAGTTGGGGCTGAGTGTTAAAGGTCCAGGTTCCGCTGGCCGGTGTTAAGAGATCAAAGCTGGCTGGCGGAGTAGGATCTTTTTCGATCTTAGTAGATTTCACCTCAGACCAATTCCCCAGGTTGCTGGCATTGTCCCTGGCCCTGACCCGGAAAGAGTATTCGTGGAAGAAATCATCCCGGTTAAATTGGTGGCCGGTAGCCGTGGTTCCACTGACTAAGGCTTGCCATTGGCCGGCCGGCCAGGCTGTGGTATCCCGGTATTCCAAATCATAAGAGGCTATTCCGGAACCGGCGTCTGTTCCGGTCCAGCTCACGGTGAAGACAGGCTCAGAAGTAGCCTGCAGCGAATTAAGCTCTGCCGTGGGCAGCGTAATATCTATCCTGACAATATAAATAGATGTAGATTTCGTTACCAGGCCAATATTGTTTTTAGCCTTTACATACCATGTATGATTCCCCTCGGTCATTGCCCCGGCAGCCTGAGTAGAGGTATCTGCCGGGCCAACACTCTTATTCAGAGCCCCATTCAGGTAGAGGTCATAGCCGGCTATCCCTGACTCAGCATCGGTTGCCGCCTGCCAGGTGAAGACAGGAGAAGGACTATTTGTCCAGGCTCCATCCGCCGGGGTCAAGATATCAAAGGGCAGGGGTGGAGTGGAGTCTAATTTAACCCCATCAGAATAGGCCGGATCAGATTCAAGCCCAACAACATCCTGGGCCTTAACGCTGAAATAGTAAGTCTTTCCTGATAAAAGGGGAAGTCCGCTCTTAGTCACCGAGGTATTAGTGCCGTTATTTGTCCAACCAACGACCTCAGTTCCACCCTGGCTTGTGCCGATGGCATAAAAGTAAGCAACAATCCCGCTCCCCTCTCCATCATTGGCAATGGCCCAGTTGGCGGAAAGCTCGGTCTCAGAGCCAGTGGTATCCACATCCGCGCCTGACCACCCATCGTTGACCCAGGCGATGGCCCCTGGTTTGGTTGTATCAAGATTGATACCAAAGACAGCGGTTGACCTTCTATCACTGCCGGCATTATTTCTGGCTATCACATGCCAGGTATTCGGCCCCTCATCCAGAGTTGTCCCGGCAGCAAGTTGAGCAGAGGTGTCTCCGGAGCCAACACTCTTATTCAGAACCCCATTCAGATAGAGGTCATAGCCGGCTATCCCTGATTCACCATTGGTTGTCGCCTGCCAGGTAAAGACAGGGGAAGAATTATTTGTCCAGGTACCGCTATCTGGTGTTAAGAGGGTAAAGGCCAGAGGCAGAGTTAAATCGATCCGGATTTCTTTTTCATTGATTGCTTCCTGATGGCCGAGGTTATCCGCTGAGAAATACTTGACAGTATATATCCCCTCATTTTCAAGCAATATCTCGGTTCCTTCAGCCGAAGAAGTATTGGGAACAGTGCCGTCAATGGTAAAATAAGTTGCGGCCACACCGGAGCCAATATCACCTGGCGTAAGGGTGATAATTAATTCCGTATCACTCCAATCCACCGGGGCATTATCGGTTGTGGCCGGCGGAGTATTGTCAAGATAGAGCGTCACGCTTCCTATCCCTGTTTGATTCCCAAGCTTATCGGCGCTTCGGTATTCAAGGGTGTGCGTATCCTCGGTTTCACCGGCTAAGGTAAAGGAGCCCGTGTAAGTAGTCCAGGTCCCTGCACCATCAAGACGGTATTCGGTAAGCCCTACCCCGACTCCTCCTCCATCAGTATCAGAGAGGCTAAAGCTGGTGGTAGTGTCCACATACTTCACCCCATCAGGTGAATACTGCGGCCCGGTAATACTGAGCGCAATGATTGGCGGGGCATCATCGACGTAGATATTCAGGGTCTTTTCCGCCTCCCAGTGTCCCAGGGTATCTTCACTTTGATAACCAATGGTATGAGCGCCGGCTGTTTCAACTGAGAAAGGCCCCGGGTAAGTATTCCATCCTCCACTATCGATGCGGTACCTGATTGATTTAACCCCGGAACCGGTATCCACGGCCGAAAGGTTAAAGGTATTAGCCGAGGTGACGTAGGTTACCTGATCAACAGGGAAGTTTGTATCAGAAACACTGATCCCGGTCGTTGGCGGAGTGAGGTCTAAATTAATTTCAAAGGGGGCATTTGAGGCCATCGTAGTATCCCCGGCATTGTTCCTGGCCACCACATACCAGGTGTGAGTCCCCTCGCTTATGGTTCCATTCAGTTGGGTCGAGGTAGTCTGCGCTCCAATGCTCTTATTCAGCGCCCCATCTGAATACAGGTCGTAACCGGCCATGCCGGATTCACCATTGGTAGTCGAAGACCATCTGAAGACAGGTGACGGACTGTCTATCCAATCACCATTTGCCGGATTCAGTAAATTAAAGCCAACCGGAGCAGTCAGATCGATCTTCACCTCTGTCTGGTGAATTTGTTCCTGGTTACCAAGATGGTCAGTAGAATAGTATCGAATGGTATAAATCCCTGAAGCCGTGAGGCTAACCTGTATCCCTGTGTTCCAGGAAATCCCGTCAGTAGAATAATGAGTCGTGGCCACCCCGGACCCGGTATCTGCCGGGCTGAAATTGATAGTGACCGGTGTATTGCTCCAACCCGGCGGGACATCATCCGTAGTAACCGGCGGAGTGTTATCTAAATAGACCGCCAGGCTCTTTGTATCCTCGGTATTACCTAAGTGGTCCGTACTCTGATAATAAATGGTATGGGTTCCCGAAGCGGTTAAAGAGAAGGAGACGCCGGGATAAGAAGTCCAGGAGCCGTCATCGATCCGATAGCGGGTAGAAGCCATACCCGCGCCGGTATCAGTGGCCGCCAAACTAAACTGGGCGGCAGAAGTAACATAACTTCCATATTGAGGGCCGGAGATGTTGAGCGAGGTTTGCGGTGGAGTCTGATCAAGATAGACCGCCAGGCTCTTTGTATCCTCGGTATTACCTGAGTAGTCCGTGCTCTGATAATAAATGGTATGGGTTCCCGAAGCGGTTAAAGAGAAGGAGATGCCGGGATAAGAAGTCCAGGAGCCGGCATCGATCCGATAGCGGGTAGAAGCCACACCCGCACCGGTATCAGTGGCCGCTAAACTAAACTGGGTGGCCGAAGTAATATAACTTCCATATTGAGGGCCGGAGATGTTGAGGGTAGTCGCCGGCGGGGTGTTATCTAAATTGATTTCAAAGACAGAATTTGAGGCTATCGTGTCCCCGGCATTGTTCCTGGCCACTACATACCAGGTATGACTTCCTTCGGTCATAGTTCCCTCCGGTTGGGTGGAAGTAGTCTGCGCATCAACGCTCTTGTTTAGCGCCCCATCCAGATACAGGTCGTATCCGGCCATGCCGGACTCCCCGTTGATAGTTGGCGACCAGGTGAAGACAGGTGATGGACTGTTTGTCCAATCACCATTTGCCGGGCTCAAAAGAGCAAACTCGTTCGGAGGAGTCATATCCAGTTTTACCTCTATCTGATGAGTCTGCTCCTGGTTGCCAAGCCGGTCAGCAGAATAGTATCGCAAGGTATAAATCCCTGAAACCATAAAGCTAACCTGTGTCCCTGTCTTCCAGGAAATCCCGTCAGTAGAATAATGAGTCGTCGCTGTACCAGCCCCCATATCTGTCGGGCTGAGATTGATGGTGACCGGCATATTGCTCCAACCCAAGGGGGCGTTGTCCGTAGTCGCCGGCGGGGTGTTATCTAAATAAATGCTGAAGCTCTTTGTATCTTCTGTATTCCCCAGATTATCCGTGCTGTAATATTGAAGGATATGGTCTCCTTCGGTTCCGATTCCCTCGCTTTGCAAAGAGAAGGGGGCCGTGTAAGGTTTCCAGTCCCCACTGTCGATCCGGTAGGAGGTCGAATCAGTTCCGGAACCATCCTCAGTAACAGACATAATAAAGGAAGTCGAAGCCTTGACATAAACCTTATTTCCAGCGACGTATTTAGGTTGAGAGATGCCGAGATTAGTAACCGGCGCTGTCTGATCAAAATAAACAGATAGCGACTTTGTCTCTTCTACCTGCTGCAACTTATCTGTGCTTCGATACTCAATGGTGTAGCCGCCTTCACTTTTACCTGCCAGGGTAAAAGCAGCCGCAGACATCCAATTCCCGCCATCTATTCGATACACGGTTGAAAGGACGCCAACACCCGTGTCAGTGGCCGTAAGAGTAAAGGTAGTGGTTGGACCAACATAGGTTTTATCCCCGGTATATTTAGGTGTAGAAATTGCCATGCCTGTGGCCGGTGGTGTTTGATCCAGATAGACAGCTAATGACTTTACTGCCTCTGCATTCTGAAGGTTGTCTGTGCTTCGGTATTCTATGGTATGGGCCCCTTCGGTGACAATTCCTTCATTTTGTAAAGAGAAGGCAGCGGTATAGCTCTTCCATCCGCCGGCATCAATCCGATATTCAGTTGAAGCCGCCCCAGCGCCCGTATCGACTGCGGACAAAGTAAAGGTAGTATTCAGAGTGACATAAGTAAAACTACCCATTACCTCATTCGGATCACCCACCGCCATAGTTGTAGTTGGCGAAATATTGTCTATATATACGGCTGTACTCTTAGTGCTTTCTACATTCCCGGCATTATCCGTGCTGTAATATTGAATGGTATGCTCCCCCTCACTCCTGCCGGCCAAAGTAAAGGCTGTGGTATAAGACAGCCAAGCTTCGCTATTAATTCGATACATGGTTGAGGCCACCCCAGAGCCGGTATCAACCGGCGAGAGGGTAACAGTAGTGCTTGAGGTGATATAGTAATTTTGGTAATTCGGATCAAGAGTAATACTGGTTACCGGTGGCGTGCCATCGGTATTAAAGGTAAAGACCGAGGTTGACCGCGTGGTCAGGCCGGCCTTGTTCCTGGCATTTACATACCACGCATGCTGCCCGCCTGAAAGCGGTGAGGCAGGTGTGGTTGAGGTGATGGATGCATCTACTGACTTGTTCCATGCCCCATCAATATATAAATCATACCCGGCTAAACCGGATTCAGGGTCACTGCTCGATCCCCACCCTAAGAGAGGAGATGTGGTATCCACCTGGCTGCCGTTAAGTGGGGAAAGAAGATCAAAGGCGATCGGGGGGGTGGTATCTGGGGCCTGGCCGGTTCCCCAATAGGGGTCATAGTTATCAGAGGGATGAATAGTTAAAGGAGCCGGATTACTGCCGTCCGCATCCATGACATAGACCCTGTATCCCCCGCCATCCCTGTTGGTATTAAAGGTAATCCGGCTTCCATTTGGAGAAAAGCAGGGATAGCGATCAATAGCCGGATTGTTGGTTAATCCGGTTTGGGCGGTGCCATCAGAATTCATGACATAGATTTCTTCATTACCATTCCGGGTGGAGACAAAGACAATCCTTCCATCAGGGCCAAAAGAGGGATAATAGTCAGTGGCTATATTATCGGTTAGTTTGGCCGGAACAGAACCATCAACATTCATGATCCAGATTTCATAATCACCATCCCGCATAGAAGTAAAGGCGATCCTGGTCCCGTCAGGGGAGAAGGTTGGGTGCTGGTCCCAGTAAGGATTGTTGGTTAAGTTAGTCTGATTACTGCCATTGGCATCCATAATATAGATTTCATAGTTGCCGTCACGGGCCGACTCAAAGGCAATCTTATTCCCATTCGGTGAGAAAACCGGATAGTTATCGTCTGCGGAATTATTGGTCAACCGGGTGGGATTAAGGCCGCCGGCGCTCATTGTGTATATTTCATACTGGATGCTGGAGCGATTAGAGGCAAAGGCAATCCGGTAGCCATCCGGCGAGATAGCCGGGGCCTTGTCTTGAGCCGTATCATTATTAGTCAGATTAGACTGATTTTGGCCATCGATACTCATAGCATAAATTTCAGCGTTGCCGTCGCGATCAGAGACAAAGGCGATTTTACCGGCTTCAGTTCCGGCAAAGGTGGTGGCATTGGCTTCATTGGAATAGCCGGAATCTCCGGCCGCATTGTAGGCCCTGACCCGGTAGTAGTAAGTTGTTTGGGTGTCAAGTCCGGTATCTTGATAAGTGGTTATATTGACCCCAACCGTATCTATTTGAGTGTATGTCCCGCCGCCGGTTTTTCGCTCGATCTTAAAGCCGTCTTCAGCGCCGGAGTTGTCGCTCCAGGATAAATCTATCCGGCTGGATGACATAGGCACAGCCTCTAAATTAGTTGGAGCAGCCAGGAGGGTGGCCGCATTGGCCTCATTAGAATAGCCGGATTCCCCGACCGCATTGTAGGCCCTGACCCGATA
>JASEGY010000022.1:16440-18698 GCA_030019105.1 bacterium
TAGGCCCTGACCCGATAGTAGTAAGTCGTGGAAGCGGCCAGGCCGGTGTCCGAATAAGTCGCCACATTGGGTCCCACAATAGCTGCGGTATCGTAAGTTCCTCCGGCCCCGATTTTCCGCTCGATCTTAAAACCGGTTTCGTTAGTGGCATTATCGGTCCAGGTCAGGTTTATCTGACTGGATGAAACTGCTGTTGCCGCCAGATTAGTTGGGACTAACGGAACTGTATCTTCACCAGCCGGAGGACCATAACAGGGATTCCATACATTGCCGGAAACGTTTAGGTTAACCGGATTAGAACCATCAAGGTTCATAGTCCAGATTTTCATATTAGCGGAAAGGACGCAAAGCCTGGCCCCATCAGGGGAGAAGGAAGGATAGTAAAAGCCGGAATTACTTACCTTGACTGGATTAGAGCCATCAAAGTTGGCTATGTATATCGCCGGAGGACTCACCTCCTGATCTGAGGTAAAGGCTATCCGGTCGCCTTGAGGTGAAAAGGAGGAATACCAATCCGTATAACTAACGTTGTCGATTAAAGCCGTTACCCCCTGGCCATCAATGCCCATAACATAGACATCCTTGTCACCCCCCTCTCGCGTAGAATGAAAGATAATCCTGGTCCCATCCGGAGAGAATCTTGGATTTTCGTCATCAGCAAGATTTCCAGTCAGATTGGTTTGATTGCCGCCATCAATGTCCATAATATAGATTTCCCAATTGCCATCCCGCCTGGATTGAAAAACGATCTTAGAACCATCCGGTGAAATAGCCGGGTAGCGATCGTCCCCCGCAGAAGTAGTCAACTGGAGCGTATCGGTTCTGTCATCCTTCATAATCCAGATATCGTTATTACCAGTCCGTGCCGAGACAAAGGCGATTCGGTGTCCATCAGAGGAAAGAAAGGGCATGTCATCCAGGCCTGAATAGTCAGTGAGTCTGGTTGCTCCAGTGTTATCCGCTGATATAATGTAAACATCGCGATTGCCCCCCGGATCAGAACTGAAGACTATCCGGCCGGAACCCGGCGAAGAGCTGGTTTGGGTAGTGAAGTTTACTGCGCTGGTATCGCTGTTACCACCGCCATTATAGGCCCTGAGTTTATAATAGTAAGTGGTGTTTGGCGCCAGGCCGGAGTTCTGGTAAGAAGTTATATTCGGGCCGAGCAGGGCAATATTCATCCAAACACCATCCGTCCCTGTTCTACGGTCAAGCTTAAAGCCGGCCTCATTATCAGCATTATCAGTCCAGGATAAATCGATCCGGCTGGAAGAGACAGCGCTGCCGGCAAAATTTGTTGGGGCCGCCGGCGGGTCAGGGGCGCCAAAACGGGGGTTCCAGGCTTTTGTCCCAGAGGTGATTTGAGTTAGGTTGGAACCATCGATATTCATAGTCCAGATATTCCAGGTGTACAATGTGCTGTGCAGATAGACAAGTTTGGTTCCATCCGGTGAAAAGGAAGAATATCCATCCCAGTCAGCATTAATTGTCAGCCGTTTCCAGTTAGAGCCATCCGCATCCATAATGTAAACTTCTTCATTGCCGGGCAGATTAGAAGTAAAGGTTATCCTGTTGCCATCAGGTGAAAAATTAGGGAAAGACTCATTTGACCCGAGGCTGTTAGTCAAGTTGATCTGATTGCTCCCATCAATGTTCATAATATAGATTTCATAATTACCATCCCGCTTCGAGCTAAAGATAATCTTAGAGCCGTCTACAGAGAAGCACGGATTCTTGTCATCAGCCGGATTATTGGTCAATTGGATTAGATTCGTGCCATCGTCATCCATCATCCAGATGTCATAATTCCCAGCCCCTTGATGGTGGAAAACGATCTTTGTCCCATCCGGAGAAAGCATGGGATACTCGCCACCCGAAAAGGAGGTCAATTTGGTTGTATCGCTCCCATCATCATTCATAATCCAGATTTGGTAACCACCGATTAACTTGGAAGAATATACCACCCGGTGATCAGAGGAAAGATAAGGCATCTGGTCACGAGAAGAAACAGCCGGCCCGGAAGTCAAGGGGGTCAGGTTAGAACCATCAGGACTCATCATATAGATATTACCGTCGTTCCCATTGTTAAATACAATCCGCCCTTCCTGGGCCATCGCCGGACTAACTAAGCCTATCCCCAAGATTATTGTTCCGATTAGCCATAAAACTCTTTTTGGGATCATAAATTTCCTCCTCATTTTTAGGCACCCTTCAAAAAAGCAAAAAAGTAGTTAACAGTTTGAAGGGTTTTAGGGGTA
>JASEGY010000230.1 GCA_030019105.1 bacterium
AGAGAGAGCGTAAGGTGACCAACCCTGGAACCGTGAACCCTGAACTTTGAACCCTGAACTTTGAACCCTGAACTTTGAACCCTTTAGCTCTTACCCTTAGATTTGAAGAAGACACTCCCCTACTGCCTTATTGGTGTTTGGTGGGTTTCGCTACGCTCCACCCACTCTACAAAATGGCCGAAACGATGATTAATGCCCTAATCCACAATCACAACATGCTCACCTTCTCATCTTTTTTGCACCAGCCGATAGAGAATTAGGTTCGTATGCCTCATCAAGCTGCTCGGTTATATTCATATGGCTGTATCAGCACCTCTGCCGGAATAGCCAGCCCTGCATGGAGCCGCCGCATCATATCTATCGAAAGTGGCTGTTTTCGGTTCAATATTTCTGAAACGCGAGCCTGGCTGCCAATGTAAGGCTCCAGGTCACGACGTGACAAGCCGCGGCTTTCCAGATAATAAATGATCGCTTCGATAGGATCTGGCAGGGGAATGTAATAATGTTTATCTTCGTAGGTTTCAACAAGGGTTGTTAATACGTCCAATCGGTCGCCTTCGGGTGTATTGGGCGCAGCGTTAAAAAGGCGATCTATTTCTTCAAGTGCGGCCTGATAATCCGATTCGGTTTTAATGGGTTTAATATTCATAGCGAAAACGTATCCTCTTCAAATCTAAGGGTAAGAGCCAAAGGGTTCAAAGTTCAGGGTTCACGGTTCCAGGGTTGGTCACCTTACGCGCGCTCTCTAACCTTGAACCTTGAACCTCTGAACCTGACAATCTGAACGGGTTCTACCATGACTTTTGAAGAGGATACGTAGAAACCTCCAGTTAAATCGTGGCAGGATCTAGTACAGCTCGGCGGAAATCCCTCGTCGGTTTGAGGAGTCTGAGAAACCAGGTTTTTTCAAAAAACCTGGTTTCTGTAACCGGCGGGGAACTTCCGCCGACGTGTACTAGTCATGAGGTAGTAGTCAAGAGCCGGAATTCAGAATTCAGGCAACTTTCTGTAAAGCGTTCACAAATTCTTTACCAGAAAGTGGAGAAGGCAACGATTTACTATCCTGGTGATAGAGTTCTATTGTTTCTTCCACAATCTGACATAACTCGTCAAAAACCTCATGCTCATTGTCTCCATGGCAGCCTCCGTAAAAAAGCTCCGGACAACTGCCTATGAAACATCCGTCTTCTTCAGACCACTCGACAAGCTTTACATATCCGGCTTCCCCATTCATCTCTTGGCCTCCTCTATAGCAAGGCATACAGCCTTTTCTTGATAGCGCTTTGCGTCATCGCCTTCTTTTCCTGAAACAGTGATCGGCTTGGTGACATTTGGATGGACAAAATTACGGTGATCTCCTTTGCCTCCCCTGTCAACAAAGCCTACCTTTTGTAAGTCTCTTATGATATCTCTAATCTTCCTTGGCATTTTCTATCTTATTGCCTCAACGGTAGGACCCGGCAGTCACCCGCATGACTCATTGGCTTGCTGCAATACGGCATCGATAACGGATCGGCTTAGACTGAAACCTTGCAGGTGTAAGCGTTCGAGGTCTGGTCGAATGATAGACAAGAGTCTTGCTTGTTTGGCTTTCAGCAGAATACCCACTGTTCCGATTTTTCGCACGCCCAATTGAGTGAGTTTGCGCCGACCTTTCTTTTCGTCCATTAGCACCCAATCTGCGCTAAGTTCACTGGCTAACACAATAGTTTCGGCTTCGCCCAAATCCAGCTCATCAAGCAGTACGTCCACCGCCAAACGGTCTTTGACGCTGACAGTTTTTATCCAGGTTGCCTCAGACACCTCACGAGCACCGCTCGCATCGTATCCGGGTAAACAGCCTGAGCGATATAGAGTTTCCCAAAAAGTTGCCGGAGCAGGTCAAACCGTTGTATTGAAGCCAACCCAATTAAAGGTGTAGTATTGGAGACAACAATCACTGGTCTGTTTTTACCTCCAGTGCTTGTACCGCTACGAATTCTTCCGCCAATTCATCGGGAGTGTAATTGACATATGCAACCCCATGTGTCTGAAGCAAGGCTAAGAATTCAATACGGTTCATGTTTAACAAACGAGCAGCTTTTCCTGAAGAGATGCGCCCTTCAGTGAACAATGAAATAACCAACCACTCATTTGTTCGGCGTTGGATCTGGTCTTGATCAAAGCCGAACTGGAGTAGAGGGATTGGAACGCGGATTTCAAAAGTTGTTTCAGCCATTGCTTTACTCCTTCACCATATCTGACACAATAATTCTGTCGCGGCCAGAGGCCACGCTATGTTCACCTTTACCCGGAAGACTCCGCTGTCTTCTCTGCGGTTTTAGCCAGCCCCAGTTTCTCTTTAATCTTTTGCTCGATCTCATCCCGCAAGGCTTGATTTTCCTTGAGATATTGTCTCACCTTCTCCCGGCCCTGGCCTAACTGGTTTCCTTCGTAGGCAAACCAGGCGCCGCTTTGTTTGATTAATTTATATTCTATGGCCAGATCAATAAGACAACCCTCGCTGGAGATGCCCTCTTCATAGAGCATATCAAATTCGGCTACCTTGAAGGGAGGGGCAACCTTGTTTTTAGCGACCTTAACCTTGATTCGACCACCAATAGCTTCTTCTCCGGTTTTCAGGGTCTGTATCCGCCGCAAGTCGAGTCTGACCGAAGAGTAAAACTTCAAGGCCCGGCCACCCGTGGTAGTCTCAGAGGGGCCCCGGCCCATTCCACCGATCTTCTCCCTGATCTGATTAATAAAGATACAGCAGGTCTTAGTTTTACTAATACTAGCGGTTAGCTTTCTTAAGGCCTTGGACATCAGCCTCGCCTGGAGTCCAACCTGGATATCCTCCATGCTCCCCTCCAATTCCACCTGAGGCACAAGGGCCGCGACCGAATCAATAACCACAACATCTATCGCCCCTGAGCGAATAAGGGTGTCGGCGATTTCCAGGGCTTGCTCGCCGGTATCCGGTTGGGCAATAAGGAGATTATCAATCTCTACCCCTATCTTCCGGGCATAAGTGGGGTCCAGGGCATGTTCGGCATCAATAAAGGCAGCTTCCCCTCCTTGACGTTGGGCGTTCGCAATTATCTCCAGGGTGAGGGTTGTCTTTCCTGAGGCTTCCGGGCCGTAAATTTCAATTACTCTTCCCCGGGGCACACCCCCCACGCCAATAGCTAAGTCAAGAGTCAAAGCGCCGGTAGAGATAGCCGGCACATCCCCTTTGGGTCTCTCCCCCAAGCGCATCAAGGCCCCTTTGCCAAACTGCTTCTCAACCTGTCCCAGAGCCATTTCCAGGGCCTGTTGTCGTTGCTCTCTGTTCTCCTCTTCCATTTTATCCTCCTCGTATTAGTAATTTCGGATTTCGGATTTCGGATTGCGGATTGAAAGATATTTCGGCCTTATTCGTCGCTTCGACCACTTACAGGGAAGTAGGTTGGGCATTGCCCACCAATAAAGGTGTCCGTGAAAACGGTGGGCAATGCCCACCCTACCAAAATGGCCGAAACGACGAACAATGCCTTAATCTGCAATCATCACTCCGAAATCCGCAATCCAAAATCCGCAATCCGCAATCCGCAATCCAAAATCCGCAATTTACTGCGGCGGCAAATGTGCCGTAGAAATTACACTGTAAATTGGGCCGGTAGAAGTTAATTGGCTTTTCATTAAATTGATCTTAGTTACCTGCATTTTTTCAGTAAAAACAGCCTTAATTGAATGTATTATCTCAACTAATTTGTCTCTATTGTCTAATTTCTTTACCCGGCCAAGGGTGAGATGGGGGACAAATTCTCTTTCCTCCCCTGGCAAACCTATACTGCGTAATTTGAGGTCCAATTTTTCGGCCAGTTCTTTCAGCTCTTCCTGTCCATCTTCTATTCCTATCCAGACTATTCTTGGTTTTCCAATAGACGGGAAAGCCCCCAGAGAACTCAATGACATCTCGAACCAGGTTTTTTTATGAGCGACTTCTTTAATCATCTTAGAAACAGAGCTAAGTCTGATCCGGGGAATATCCCCCAGAAATTTCAAGGTGAGATGGATAGAATCCGGTGAAACCCATTTCACCCCGGCATCCGACTTTTTTAGTTTCTCCTGGATGTTAACCAGCTCTTCTTTTATCTCCTGGGTAAGTGGAATGGCAATAAAGCATCTGATATTCTCACTCATGGGTTCGTATCTCCTTGATTAGCTCTTCTTCTATCAACCTAAAGGCTTCCGTGGCTGTTTGATTCTTGATATCTCTTCGGTCCCCGGTAAAATTAAACTGCCTTACCATAACTTCTCCTCTAAGGCAAAAGGCAATATAGACCAGGCCAACCGGTTTTTCCTCAGTTCCTCCGGAGGGGCCGGCAATACCGGTCACCCCTAAACCTGAATCCGTCTCCAATAATCCGGCTACTCCAATGGCCATCGCCCTGGCCGTCTCCCGGCTAACTGCTCCGAACCGCTGAATTACCTCAGGCCGAACGCCAAGTACCTTTATTTTGACCTCATTACTGTAAGCAACAACTCCTCCCCTAAAGTAATCCGAACTGCCCGGAATATTGGTAAATTGATGTGAAATCAACCCACCGGTACACGATTCAGCTATTCCAATGGTTAATTTTCGCTCCCTTAAAATCTGGCTGATTGCGGATTGCGGATTGCGGATTGCGGACTTCTGCTTGTTGATCACTCTCTACTCTCTACTGGCTACCCACTACTTACTATAGTGGTTAAGAAAAAGATTTTGGGGTTGGCTATCCTTTGGAGTTCAGGCTTTAGCCTTTCATAACTAATGAAATCCTAAAGGATTAACTCCGAAAGCTACATAGCCTACATAGCCTATCTTGAATTCGCTTACCCCAAAATATTTATCTTAAGAGCTATATAGTGGTTAAGAAAAAGATTTTGGGGCTACGAGTAATTGTGAATTGTGAATTAGGTTACCCCAAAAACATTACCTTGAAAGCTATATTTACTATTGACTACTGACTACCCACTACTTATTCCCTGGTAAAAGTCCGGCTAACCACCTCTCCTTTTTTTCCCAGGGGGGGTAAGGCTTGACCGTTTAATCTGAGAGTTAAGTTGCCGGCATCACCAATGGTTATTTCTATCTTATCCACGGCCTCCCATTTTCTGGTCCGGCCTGGAACAAGTGTCTCTTCCTTCTCTTCCCCATCCAACGAAACAAGCACCCAAACTTCTTGCAGGACTTTGGCTTCTAAAACCAACATTATCGGACTATAACTCTGAGTATCAGCCATAAAATTCTCCTGGCCGGCCTGAGTTTCCTGTAATGCCGAAAATCCCTGAGTATCTGCTGATTCTGGGGCACGGGGTTCTTCTTCAAAGGGGGGTTCTTTCGGAGCAACCTCTCTTTCACTTTCAGTCTCTATGACAGGGGGCATTGGAGTCGTCTCTTCCCTTCCCCCCATAAATTGAACTAAAAAAAACCAGAGGATAGCTCCCAGGATAAAAATCGAGAAGACAAGCAGGACATCTCTTTGTCCCCCTCCTGAAGAGACAGCATCAGCCTCTCGATGGCGAAGCAGAGGGGCGGCTCTTTTAGTCACATGAGGATGAGAAGTTATCTCCTCTCTGGCTAAGAGGCCTATTTCCTCAGGGTCCAGGCTAAGAAAGGCGGCATAGCTTCGTAAAAATCCATAGAGGTAAGTTTCCCCCGGGATAAGATCATAAGCCCCGTCTTCCAAAGCCTTTAAATATTTCTGACTAATATGTATTCCCCTGGCCGCTTCTTCCAGTGAAATCCCTTTTTCTTTCCGGTTGGCCTGTAAGATTTCACCTAAAGACATGTTTACCCCCCTATTTATACTCAGCAAGGTCATAATTGGTGATTGGTAGTCTGGTGTCTGGTAAATACCAGGCTACCAATCACCAGACAACCAGACACCAGTTTACAAGATAGGCTTTGATCATCATTTCGGCCATTTAAAAATTAGGAAGTAAGAAATGGGAAATATAGGGATGGTTCACTTTAGTGTGAAGCTTGCGGGTATGTAGATAACTGTTTGTAGTA
>JASEGY010000231.1 GCA_030019105.1 bacterium
ATTATGGGGTATGCTCCAATGGATATTCCTACAACAAAGGATGCCTATATGAGAGGGTTAGGAAATGGAAAGTTAGAAGAGATAGAGATTTTAGGAAAACAGATTGATGAGATAAAGGTCGATTTCGAAAAAGTTCCTATAATAAGAGATGAGATACGAGAGAGATTTAGGAATTTCTTTTTGTCAAAGATGTCAGTAGATAAAACAAAATGTAAAAATTGCAACCTCTGTATGAAACAGTGTCCGGCAAAAGCAATAGAATTAAAGCCTTATCCTGTATTTGCTCCTGAAAAATGTATTCTTTGCTTCTGCTGTTTTGAACTCTGTCCTGAAGGAGCAGTAAGTTTTGAGATGCCAAGATTAGTTGGAAAATCATCCTTAATTACCCGTGAGATGGAAAAAGAGCAAAAGCCTTTACCCTCTCTAATCTATCTTCTTTTATCTCAACTAATCTTTCTTCATCCTTAATCTCTAACCCTTCTTTTCCTAATAGCTTACTAAGCCTGGCAAATTAGATCAGACCCATCAGGGTTTTGGGCTTTTCTGCCTGATGTCTTTGATCTTTTGGGCCTCTGGCTGATGCCCTTACAAAGGACCTCAACAACACGCACCGGGCGGGCAAGGTCATCCTGTCTGTCTTTACACCCTAAACGGACAACCATATCCCTTTTAATCCCTGCCTCTTTATCATCATCGGTCAGGGGTTTATCTTCAAGGGTATCCCAGACGGCGTCATCTCTTAACCGGGCTACAAAAGAGCTTCCGGCATCCATGATATCATCAAAGAGTTTATACTCATTATAACCGGCATCCAATACATAGAGCTTATCAGAAGAGAGAAACCCCCTCAAGGCAGTCTTTTCATTGCCGTTACCATCAGTAATCCTGGCATTAAGAGGGGCGCTCTTTAGGATATCAAACTCAAGGTGAAGTTTGGCCGCCCTGTTGTTATCATCCAGCCATAAGGCCCAGAGCATCTTGGGCAGGGCAGGAAGCAGGGTTCCATCTACTGCCACCAGTGCCTGTTGGAGGTCTTTAAGCTCAGGGTCTTTCTCTAAGGGGATGGCCTTCCTGGCCAACTGTTTGATCAAGGGGGCAATCAGGTCGGCATCAAAGACACCGGCTGCCTCAGAGAGGGAAGTAAGGCTTGCACCTTTAATGCCGAGCATTTTCTTGACCTTCTTGAGGTGAGAGACCTGACAGATTCCACGAAGACTCGTCAGGATAGGATTAAAGAAGTAGAACAAGACAAGGGAGATATACTGATCACAGTGGAGCTTTCTGTTATGGCAGTCTTTTTCCCCATGAAGATCTTTAAGCATAGGCATAAACTTATGGATGAGCTTAAACCTCTGCAGGTCTTCTTCTTTAATAGGGTCTTTTTTCGGACGTCCCCTGCTCTTCTTTACTGAACCATCATCCATGGTTCAAGTATAGCATAAAAGAGGGAGAAAGTCAAATGGGCATGAGCTATAACTACTTGATATTATTACAGTTAATAGCATCCATATTTTGCTTGTGCCTGGTTTTATTGACTCAAGATGCGGGGGGAATCATCCCTTGAACTAAAGTTTCCCTTGAGGCCATAGAGGGCCTGCTATGGCTATTTCTGAAGGACTTTCGTGTTAAGGGTAGTATTGGAGAAATTGCACCTTAGGTACATTTTTTTAAAAAAAATTTTAAAAAAATAATCTTTTACACTCAGTCCTTGTTTTTGATCGGGTCACAATTTTGACTGAATCACAATAGGGCAAGATGCATACAGCAATTTTCGTGCCGAACAGTATTGAGTTCCGCTCCCTATTTTGAAAGTAATAGCTGTCGAGATAGAAAAATTTATCAAGAAAGAACCAAAAGCAAAAGTTTTGTTAGAAACTATCTGGAATGAAGGCTCCTTTGAGGCGAGACAGATAGCAGGGAAAAGCTTGGAGAAGTTTGGTCCAAAGAATCCAAAAATATGTTTAGATTTTGTTTCTTCGGTATTACCTGACCTTGACAACTGGGCTGTTTGCGATAACCTTGCTATGTGTGGGGTAGAACCGATAGTTTATTCAAGTCCGGAACTTGTTTTGCTACTTTCTGAAAAATGGATAAAGAACAAGAATAAATGGATAAGACGTTTTGGAGTGATAAGTTTACGAGGATACAAGAGAATTCAAATAACAGATAAAGTTTTTGGGATTCTTGATCTGGTCATGGAAGACAAGGACAAAGATATAAAAAAGGCAGTGTCGTGGATTTTAAGAGAAATAACAAAAAAGAATCCAGATGAGGTAGCAAAATTCTTAATGAAATGGGCTAAAGCAAATCCAAATAAAGATACGAGATGGGTTATTAAAGATGGGATGAAAAAATTAAGAAGCAATGAGCAAAAAGAGATATTAAAACTAATTGTGGAATGAAATTATGGAACAAACGAAAATCTATCCGACAATAGGCGTATGCGGCCTTGATTGTGGTTTATGCCCAAGATACTACACCGTAGGGACATCAAGATGTCCTGGATGTGGTGGTCCTGATTTCTTTAATAAACATCCATCATGTTCCTTCATAACTTGTTGCGTCAAGAAAAAGAATCTTGAAGTTTGTGCTGAGTGTTCAGAGTTTCCGTGTTCTAAATTCAAGAGCGATGAAGAATATCAGCAATTGAAAGAATCTTCTTCTTACCCATCATACAAAAAAGTTATGCCAAATTTGAATTTTATAAAAGAACATGGGATTAAAAAATTCATAGAACAGCAGAAAAAGAAAATTAGATTGCTTGAAACAATGATGAAGAATTTTGATGATGGCAAATCAAGGAGTTTTTTTTGCAAGGCAGTAGCCTTGCTTGAATCAGCAAATTTAAAAAATTCCATAGACAAAGCAACCCAGAAAATCAAAACTGAGAAAATCAAACAAAATGATGTTAAAAATAAGGCTAAAATCCTTAAAGCAATTATTAATAAGGTCGCTCTTAAAAAAGGTATAGGGTGGTAATTCCAATGACTAAAGAATTAATCTTAGGGGCGGGGTTCGGAACTCTGCGTCCCGATTTATCGGGACTCGCCATTCGGATACTATATAACAGCGGATAAAAGGCTACGGTGCTATGCACCTTCGCCCAAATCGCCTTCGGCAACTTCTTTTATCCGCAAAACGTTAGGCGACATCGATAGAGAAGGAGAGTTATTAAAATGTCAGATAAAAAAATTGTTTACCAAGAAATTATCCCAATAGGCAAAATCTATAATTTAGTAGTGGCGGGAATCGTCCTTCTCCTCTTTGTATTAACAATTATTTTTATCGCAACAAAACTATCGGCAGGTACTATATCTACGGGATTGACGCTTATATTTATAGTTGTTATGGCTTTAACTTTACGGAACCTGAAATTATTCGTTACTAATGAAGAATTTACTATAAAGTATTGGTTCTTAACCTTTAGAATCAAGATTTCTGATATCGAAGCAATAGAAATTAAAGATGTTTCTTTACTTCCTGAACCATACCGAGGTCATATTAAGATTTATTGGGGTGTAGAGTTTCCCAAAGGTCTTAAAGTGTTCAAATTGCGTAAAGGTGATGCCGTTCATATTAGAACGAAAAAAGAAGAGACTATAATCGTTACTGCCCAAAATAACCAGAGATTAGCTGAAGCCTTGGAGCAAAGAATGCGATAGTTTCACAGCGTATACAAAAAATTAAGCCTCAATAAACTTGACCTGTTAGGAAAAACAACTGAACCTACTCCCCGGGCTAAAGCCCGGGGTTTCAGGCCTGCTGGCATAGTCGCAGACTATGCCGAAAATGGCCTTCGCTTCGCTCCGGGCGGCCATTCATCCCCGCCCTTGAAAGGGCGGGGGTTTCTGGCCGATTAGCTAAAGGAATTTAGATGTTTTCTCAAGACAGGAAAGAAGACTTACGGATTGCGTTTTAAAAAGATTGGAAAAGATAAATATGAATTCAGAATAAATGATAACCTTCGAGTAGTTTGTAAGTTGATTAAGGATACATATTATTTAGTGGCAGTGGGCGACCACGATACGATCAATACTTGAGGAGCTTATAGCGAGAGCTCCCCCATTCTGTTTAAAGGGTCGAAATGGATGAACAGGCAGAGAAGTTTAGGGTAGTGCGGCTTAGATCACGCACAAAAGAGCACGTGGAGGATTTTGCCGTCAAAGAGACTCCCTTGACTATTTTTCTAAATGGAGAAGAGTTGGTAACCCTGCTCTGTACCCCAAATGATCTAAGCCATTTGGCTATAGGATTTTTGGCCACAGAGGGGTTCATAAAGAAGAGGGAAGACATTAAGAATATCGAGCTTGATAGAGAGAAGGGCATCATAAGGATTGACATCAAAGACCTTTCAGGCATGGCAAAGGAAAATTTTACAAAGAGGATGATTACCTCGGGCTGTGGGAAAGGGACTATATTTTATAACCTTGGTGATACCCTGGGTTGCTCTATTATCCAGAGCCGCATGGAGGTCTCGCACGAGGAGATTTTCAATCTAATGAAGGAGTTTCAAAAAAGTTCCTTGCTTTTCAGGAAGACCGGGGGTGTACATAGTTGTGCCTTGTGTAAAGATTGCAAGATACTCAAATCCAAAGATGACATCGGCAGACATAACGCCCTGGATAAGATTTTGGGGCAGTGCTTTTTAGAGGGAATTTCAACGTACGACAAGCTGATATTAACCACCGGCAGAATCTCATCAGAGATTCTGATTAAGGGCGCCAAGTGGGGTATCCCCATAATCGTCTCCCGTGGTGCCCCGACCAACTTGGCAATCAGACTGGCAGAAAAACTTGGAGTAACCCTTATTGGCTTTGTCCGGGGGCAAAGGATGAATATTTATGCCCATCCGGAAAGGGTTATGGTTAATAACGGGTAGGTTGCTAAATTAAATATTTGTGTTACGTAACTTTTAAAAGTAGACGTCTGGGAACGTTAAAAGTAGACACAGGGTAGTAGTAGTTGTTTCTTTCTTTTTGCTTCTTTTTCTTTCTTTGTTAATAGTGTGAATATGTTGATAACTCTGGTTATCGATATCCATCAAAGTGATATTGCCATATTTTCTGCCCATCCTTTAAGGCCATCAGTTTCTTGCCAGGGATGGAGGCAATGGTAATCTTTTTGCCAGGGACCTGCTTTAGTTTATAGGTTTTCCCTTGGTACTTAAAGGTGCCATCATTATAGACAGTCCTTTCAAAATGTAAAGAAAAGATAGCATCTAAGTCCGTACCCTCAGGAATGGGACGAAGTTTAGAGCGACCTTCTTCAACAGCCCTATTCCAGCGCTCAAGGGGGATTTCACCTGTTTCAGCATGAACCCTCCTGGCATTATAGAAGTGGACAAGATCAGCCAGTATAGACATAGCCTTTCTGACCGTCTTAACTTTATATCTTTCGCATTCTACCGGCAATCTACGCTGGAAGTAATCAAAGGATTTTTCAATCTTACCTTTGGATCTGGCGTCATTAGCATATAATACTGTGACCCCAAGACTATTCAAGGCCCTTTTGAACTGGACCTTACCCTCTTCCTCAGAGATACGCCTTTTATAGTGGATACATTCTGAACCGAGGTTAAACTTAAAGATAGAGTGTTTATCTACATAATAGGCCAAAGGGATACCAAGGGTTTCGAAGGTCTTTCTGGCAAGGCAGAGGTGCCCCCAGGCGCTCTCAACCTCACGCAAAGAGAAGGCCACAATACGCCTTGAATGATCATCCTTGGTCAGGATCAGATCATGATATCTACCAGAACAGGGCAGCCAGACATGATGGGAGGTATCGTGTTGGAATAGAGCACCCACAGAGTCCATCTCAAAGCGAATACAGGGCTTCTGTTTCTCCTTGGTGGTCTGCTCATAATAGCCGTTATTTATGGCAAATCTTCGTATGGTATTGCGATGGATGTAGGTGTCAAGCTCTTGCTCTACCTTCTCTGAAATAAAGGCAAAATTAAAAATGATAGGAATTTTGATTTTAGGGCAATTCGGAAGAAGTGTCACAGAAGTGCCC